>JAEUWI010000039.1 GCA_016791475.1 Candidatus Hydrogenedentota bacterium | reverse complement strand
ACCTCCTTTCCGAGATCCACAGTATGGGGACATTTTCAAAGAGTTAGCAGGGGGACATTTTCAAAGAGTTTCGACAGCCATGATCCCGGTTCTTGTTTGTCCCCATCGCTATTACCTATACTTGAAGATTACATCATCAGGTTTCCGTCCCTCGCGGGTGTCAAAAGGAATATCATCCATGTCCCATTTCAAGCTCGGCATCATCGGCGCCGGTTTCATCTCTCGCTTTCACACGAAGGCTCTCAAGTCTGTCCGGGGCGTGGACCTCGCAGGTGTCTACTCCCTCAAGAACGGCCCCGAACTCTCCGCACTCGCCCGCGAACTGGGCGTGGGGGACTGCACGGTCTTCAACAGTGTCGCCGAGCTGTGCAACAACGTGGACGCCGTCTGCATCTTCACCCCGAACTTCGCCCGCGTTGAAACCATGCGCGCCGTGGTCGATGCGATCAAAGCCGGTGCGAACATCAAGGGTATTATCATCGAGAAGCCCCTGGGGCGCACCGTGGCGGAGGCGCAGACCCTGGTGGATCTTGCGAAAGAAGCGGGCGTACCCACGGCCTACTTCGAGAACCAGATTCATATGAAAGCCATACGGGCCGCACTCGCCCAGATGAAGCCCCAACAGGAAAGCATGGGCCCCCTTACCCTCGCCCGAAGCTCGGAAGAGCACAGCGGACCCCACGAGCCGTGGTTCTGGGATCCCGTCCGGCAGGGCGGTGGTGTGCTCAGCGACATGGGCTGCCACAGCGTCGCCGTTGGCTGGTTCGTCCTCACGCCCCACGGCAAACCCGTGGACTTCCTGCGGCCCATCGCCGTCAGCGCCGACACCAGCCTGCTCAAGTGGGGCACCAAAGCCGGCCGGAAAAAACTGATGGATCGCATGGGCATCGACTACGGCAAAGCCCCGGCCGAAGACTTCGCCACCGGCATCATCACCTTCGAAAACCCCGAAACCGGCCAGCGCTCAAAGTCCCAGTTCACCAATTCCTGGATGTTCGACAAGCAGGGCATGCGCCTCTACATGGACGGCATGGGCCCGGGCTATGCCTTTGAGCTGAACACACTCCAGTCTTCTCTTCAGGTCTTCGTGGGCGATGAAGCCGCCGATGCCGTGGCCGACGCCGAAACCGCCCTGGAAAAATCCACCGCTTCCCGGGGACTTCTTGTGGTCGAGCCGAACGAAGCCGATCTTTATGGCTATGTGGATGAGATCGAAGACGCGGTCCGCAGCTTCAAGGCGGGCCACGACGCCTTCCTGAACTTCGAGTACGGCCTCGAAATCACCAAACTCTGCCAGGCGGCCTACATGGCCGCCGAGCGCGGCGTCACCCTCGACCTGACCGATCCCAAAGTGCAGGAAGATCTGAAAAGCTACACCTCCCTCATCGCCCAGGGCCGGGGCCGGGAAGTGCTCCATGTGATGTAGAGGGACACCGGCGCCGGGTGCCGGCCCCACCCGGTGGAGCCACCCCGAATGCGGGTGGCGACCGACCTGTTTCGTGTGTTCCATCCCGCGGTCCCCGCCGTTGTAATAGTCGGCCTCTCGTGCTATGCTGATTTTTCCCAAGGAGAGGCAGCTTGTATGGAATATCAGGAGATTCTTTATACCGTGGCGGACCACATCGCCACGATTACCCTCAACCGGCCCGACAAGCTCAACGCGTGGACCATGCGCATGGAGGCGGAGTACCGCCACGCCATGGCCGATGCCGAGCACCACGACGATGTCCGGGTGGTGATCGTGACCGGTGCGGGGCGGGGTTTCTGCGCGGGAGCGGACATGAGTCTTCTGGCCGGGATCACCGGCGGCTCCATCAATCTCGATGAGGCCCAGGAAAAGCACCTCGCCCAGCCTGGCACTGGCCCATGCGTGCGCGATGACTTCAAGAAGCCCTACACCTTTACCATCGGCATCCGGAAGCCCGTCATCGCCGCCGTGAACGGCCACGCCATGGGCATCGGTCTGGTCCACGCGGTCTACTGCGACATTCGGTTCGCCAGCGACAAGGCGAAATTCGGCACCGCTTTTTCCCAGCGCGGTCTCATCGCGGAGCACGGTCTCGGCTGGATGCTTCCGCGCCTCGTGGGTCTCGAAAACGCCCTCGACCTTCTCTACAGCGCACGTATTATCGATGCGGAAGAAGCGAAGTCCATGGGGCTTGTAAGCCGCGTCGTTCCACACGATGAGCTGCTTCCGCGCGCCCGTGAATATGCGGCCCACCTCGCGACCCAGTGCTCTCCCCGGGCCCTGGGCATCATCAAGCGCCAGGTTTACGATTCGCTCTTGTGCGATCTCGGGCCCGCCACGGATTTGGCCATCAAAGAAATGTTTGAAAGCTTCGGAACCGCCGATTTCGCGGAGGGTGTAGCCTCTTTCGTCGAAAAGAGACCCCCGCGCTTTACCGGCAATTGACATTACCGTTACTTAGACCATCTTGAGGAGCATTATATGAGCAGTCTGGGTGCACTACTTGTCGTTGCCGCTTCACTGTCCGCCCCCCCGGATCAGATTATTCTACAGGACGTGCAGCACATAAAAGTCTACGGCGAACCGGGCCGTTTCGGCGGCTGGCCTGCGAATCACGGGATCTGGATCTGGGACAACGAGATCCTCGTGGGCTACAGCCGGGCCTGGTATAAAGACATGGGCGACCGGCACCATGTGGATCGCGAGAAGCCCGAAGAGCACTGGCTCGCCCGAAGCCTCGACGGCGGCGAAACCTGGAAGCAGGAGCACCCCGCCGAGCATGGCTATCTGATTCCGGAAGGCGAGTCTCTCCATGGCACGGAAACGCCGGGACTGGAGATTAAGCCGGCCGCAGACTGCCCGGGCGGAATTAATTTTCTGCATAAGGACTTCGCCATGACGGTGCGAATGAACGACGCCGGGGCGGGGGATTCCCGCTTTTACTATTCCTATGACCGTGGCAAGAATTGGGAAGGCCCATTCAAGATGCCCAATTTTGACGCGCCGGGCACCGCACCGCGGACGGACTATATCGTGGAAGATGAGGATTCCTGCCTCGTTTTCAGCACGGCCGCCAAGTCCGACGCAAAGGAGGGCCGCGTTTTCTGCATGCGGACCGACGACGGCGGGAAGTCATTCCAGTTTGTAAGCTACCTCGGGCCCGAGATGGGGAAAGGGGATTTCGGAATCATGCCGGCTTCCGTCCGCCTGAGCGATAACGAGCTCATTTGCACCACGCGGATCCACGAAGGCACGCGGCGCTATATTGGTTTGTTTCGCTCCGTCGACAACGGCAAGACCTGGACCCAGGAAGCCAATCCCGTGGAGGACACCGGCAAGGGCAACCCGCCCGCCATGATCCAACTGCGCGATGGCCGCATCTGCCTGGCCTACGGCTACCGCGCCAAGCCCTACAGCATGTGCGCCAAACTCAGCGACGACGGTGGAAAAACCTGGGGACCCGAGCTCGTCCTCCGCAACGATGGCAACACCACCGACATGGGCTATCCCCGCATGGTTCAGCGTCCCGACGGGAAAGTGGTCACGATCTACTACTTCGCCGATGGCGTGGAAGGTCCCGAGCGTTATATTGGCGCTTCCATCTGGATGCCGCCTGCGAAGTAAGTGCCCTCCTGATTCCAATGAGCTTATGAGCCCCGTTGTTCCCATGGACTAAAGGCGCTGCTACGAAAAAAATCAGGCCGGACATGCCCGAAGGCAGTCCGGCCTGCTTATTCAAAACCGACAGTAATTTAGAGAACCGCCTGGCCGCTCAGGTTGCCGACGTTCAGGTCGTCCCACTCGTCGCCGCCACCGGCTTCCGCCGCCAGCGCGTCTTCAATCGCCTTCACGACTTCGGGAGCGTCCGGCTTCACCTTCGGGGCGAAACGGGCCACAACCTTGCCGTCCTTGCCGATGACGAACTTCTCGAAGTTCCAGGTGACTTCGCCCGCGAAATCCTTGTTGGTCGCTTCGGAGGTCAGGTACTTGTACAGGGGAGCCTGGTCGTCGCCCTTGACGGAGATCTTGGAGAAGAGATCAAAATTCACGCTGTACTTGGTCGCGCAGAATTCCTTGATCTCGGCCTCGGTGCCGGGTTCCTGCTCGCCGAAGTTGTTCGCCGGGAAGCCCAGAACCGCCAGGCCCTTGTCTTTGTATTTCGTCTGCAGCGCAACGAGCTGCTCGTACTGGGGGGTGTTGCCGCACTTGGACGCCACGTTTACCACCAGGCAAACCTTGCCCTCATACTTCTTGGCCAGATCCACTTCCTTGCCGTCAATGTCCTTCACCTTAAAGGCCAGAGCGGAGGAGGGAGCTTCATCGGCGGCGCCCGCCACGAAGGCCATGCCCATAAAGGCCGCGGCGGCGAGGGCGAACAGAGTCTTGGATACGCGTTTCATGATTTTCTCCTGTATTTCCATGGTGCTACGGAAACCCATACGGGTACAATGTACGTTTCTGCCGAGGCCCTATACGCTACAACACCGCTGGCGCGCGATGCAACCCGACAGGCCGGAAGACAGTCCCCGGCCGCCTGAAGCGCGGCCTCAACCCTATTAACGACTGGGAAGGAAAAGTATTTAAAAAATTATTCGCGGCGGGCGAGTTTGATGGTCAGGGTGCTTCAAATTGGCCCGACTTCGCCCATAAGCTGGTATAATCCCGCCATAGGGAGGTCTGGGCTCCACCGTGGATTCCCCGGCCACATTTCCGATGGAAGGAGTAGCCCGGTTTCATGCACGATCTGGAGGTTCGGGGCGCCAATTCGCCCGACGACACCACACTGGCCCTGGATTTGATGGCCAAGACCTTTGGCCCCAACTACTTCGCCCTGGTTCGCCGTCTGGATGCCCTCGCGAAGGGCTACCCCGGCTTCCACCGGGAGCACACCCGGGTGGCCTGTAAGCAGGGGCAACTGATCGGAGCCCTGCGCATCACCACGGACACCATCCGCATCGGGGAAGCCCGCCTCAAAATGGGCGGCCTCGGCTGGATCGCGGTGGATGACCAATTCCGCGGCCAGGGCGTGGCCCGCGCCCTCCTCCTGGACGCCATGGCATACATGCGCGCCCACAACTATCATGTATCCATGCTCTTCGGCGTCGTCGATTTCTACCACCGCTACGGCTTCACGACGATGTTGTCCGATTTCCTCACCTCCGTGGATGTCCTCGAAGCGGAGCACGCGGAACACGCGCCCTACAAGGTGCGCCACGGCAAGCCCGGCGATATTCCCGCCATACAGAAACTGCACAACGCCGGCGAGAATGACGTGGCCTGCTCCATCGTCCGCTCCAGCGCCCACCTCACCAACCAGTGGGAGCGGTGGAAAGAGGTTCGAGTACTGACCGACCAGCAGGGCAAGGTCGTTGCCTATTTTCTGCCCGAAGTCAACCGCGATGGACTCCTCGTCAAGGAACTGGGCCTGGGCAGCCGCGATGCCTGCGGTTCCTTGCTCCACGCCAGCGCCCAACTGGCGCTGGAGGAGCACGCGCCCCAGATACGTTTCGCCGCGCCACCCTGCCACGTCTTTCTGAAGTACCTCTTGCAATTCGAGTCGAAATACGAGATGCACGTGAAGCGAAATCGCGACGGCATGATGGCCCTGATCAATCTTGGCGAAACCCTCGAATCCATGATCCCGGAGTGGGAGAGTGGCCTGGCCCAGACCGCCCTCGCCCGGGAGCGCGCCGAGGTGACCCTGCTCATAGAAAAGAAGACCTACCGCATTCGGGCCAACCGGGGAGCCATCGACGTTGCCGCCACAACCGGGGACAACCGCGTTTCCTTCACAGCCGGTGAATTCGTCCAGTTGCTCTCGGGTTACCGCTACCTGGACGAGGTGCTCCTGACCCGACGTCGGATCCTGAATTCCACTGGTAAAGCACTTCTCGGCGCGCTCTTCCCCAAACGCCTGCCCTTCGTCTGGCCCGTGGATCATTTTTAGGGGACGGACGCGCCAAGGGGATGATCGCGCGGCTGTGATACACTAGGGCCGTCGTCATCAACCCGAACGAATCCTCCCGACCCATGTCCGACAGCTTGTCCGCCTACAACTTCATCGATAAGAGTGGCCACTCGGGCTATGTCCTCACATCCGAGGCGGGCCCCGTGACCAGAGCGCTTTTCGACCGTGCGGGATGCACGGTGGACACCGCGGCGGGCCGGGGCCGGGTGAGCCGGTTTCCGCTTACGAGCGGCGAAGGGGTCTTGCGTCACTACCGGCGCGGGGGACTCATAGCGCGCTTGTCCAAAGATCGCTTTCTGGGTAATCGCATGCTGGCGGAGTTCCGTGTCCATCTTGCGCTCTACCAGCAGGGCTTTCTCGTCCCGGAGCCTCTCGGGGTCGTCTGGGTACGGCGCGGCCCCTTTTTTCAGGGCGCCATTGCCACGCGCAGCCTGGAGGCCATCACCCTGCTCGACTACCTGAACGGCGGCGCGGCCAATCCGCAACTTCTGGCCCAGTGCGGCCGGCGAATACGGGAAATGCACGAACTCGGCGTCTGGCATGCCGACCTTCAGATCAAGAATATCATGACCGAAGGCGCACAAATCTGGCTGATCGACTTCGACAATGCCCGGATGGGAAAGCCCCTGTCAAGCCTGGCCCGAGCGCGCAATCTCCTGCGGCTCCGGCGCTCCCTTGAAAAGCACGGGCGATCTCTGGATAATTTCGATGCTATTCTCGAGGGCTACGGGAAACTTGGGTTACCCCGTTGGCTCTCCGGGCTTTACCGTATCCGGGGGATGGTGTCGGATACCCTGCGGAAATGAAGCACGTTCATGTCTACACCTGTTATCAATGAGACCATCACCCGCATGCGAAGTGGTTGGTCCACGATCTACTGTGCAGCCGGTGTCTCGGCCAACAGCATCGTGGCGGTCGTCGCGGAGCCGGGCGAGGTGTTGAAATCCTCGTCCAAGAGCCGCGTGCGCCGTTGCGGCGAGGTCGTCGTGAAGGAGAGCCAGCTCGCGGGCGGCACCGGCCCCTTCAAGCATACCTTCAAGCGAGCCCGCTACCGCCAGGGCTGGGTGGCCGCGCACCACCTGCGCGCAAACGGGATCAGCGTGCCCGAGCCCCTGGCCTATATCGAGCGCGGCGGCATGGGCATCATCACCGGCAATGTCCTCATCACCTCCTATCTGAGCGGACAGCAAAATGTGGAGCGCTTCCTTCAGGTTCTTATCCAGCGAAAGGCCGGCGCCGATACCATCCACGCCTTTCTCGGCGCGCTGGCCCAGGCCATCAACGCCTTCACGGACTGCGGCGCGCGCCATGGGGACCTCTCGGGAAAAAACATTTTCACCGCGGACGGACGCCACTTCAGTTTCATCGATCTCGACGATGTAACCATCGGAGAGGAATATGATGAAGGGCTCCGGATGAAGAATCACGTACAGCTCTATGATTCCTTCTGCGATTTCCTCAGCGACAGTGTTCTGGTCCCCTTCATCACCAAATTGATTACCCCGGCCCAGGATCTGCGCGTCTGGATGCCCCGCGTGCGCGAGGCGCAAGTGCAGCGCCGCGAGCTGGTGGAAGAGCGCTGGGCCCGCGAAGGGCGCAACGGCAGTTCGGGCTGAGGGCCGAACCCGTTGAAACATTTCGCGCACCGGGAGGTACTATCTCTCCAGCGCCACTCTGATCTAATCTCTTCGAATTGCCCGGCCCGGAATACATGAACCTCCTCAGACGCTATTTCTATCCCATCCCCTTCGCGGTCTGTGCGGTTTTCTTCGCGATCCTGCTCTCCATCAACGGGCGCTACGGCTTTTACCACGACGAGCTCTATTTCATCGATTGTGCGAAGCACCTCGACTGGGGCTATGTCGATCACCCGCCCCTGGTCCCATGGATTACCTGGCTCGCCGGCAAGGTCTTTGGATACTCGTCCTGGGGCATTCGCGTTCCCCTTGCCATCGCCCTTTCCATGAACGCCTACCTCACCGTCGTCCTGGCCACACGACTCGGCGGTGGAACCGTGGCCCGCTATGGCGCACTCTATTGCTTTTTCCTCGCCCCCGTCATGCCCCGCGCCGCCATGTTCCTGAACATTCCCACGTTTGAAATGACCTTCTACCTCCTGATCGCTCTGACCCTGCTCACCATTCTTCAGAAGGACAGCCAGCGCCTGTGGCTGCTCGTCGGCGCGCTCGCGGGGCTGGCCCTGCTCAACAAACACACCACGCTCTTCTTCGGCTTCGCCCTGGCCCTCGGACTGCTCTTCACGCCCCAGCGCAACGCCTTGCGGCAGCCCTGGATCTGGCTGGGCGGGCTTATAGCGTTGCTCATCGTTACGCCCAATCTGCTGTGGCAATACCAACACGATTGGGCCACTCTGGAGTTCATTCAGAATCTAAACCAGGGCACCATGCGCCAGATCCCCCGCTGGGAGTTCCTGCTCTCCCAACTTCTCTTCATCAACCCATTCAACGCCGCCTTCTTCGTCGGCGCCGTCGTCTACTTTCGCTCCGAGGCGGGCCAACGCGCCCGGCTCCTTGGCTGGATCATCCTCATCTTCCTCGCCGTCCTGCTGGTTTTCCATGCGAAGCACTACTACTTCGCGCCTCTGTTTCCCCTGATCATGGCTGCGGGCGCCGTAACCTATGAGCGGTGGATGGAAGACAATCCGGGGTTCTGGCTGCGTCGAGGACAGCCAGTACTGGCCTGTCTGCTCATGGCGCCCTTTCTGGTTGCGCTCATGCCCCTGCTTCCCAAGCCCCAGTTACTATGGTACGAGGCACACATCTTCAGGCCGGTCTTTGGTGACACCGCCGGGCTGATGCGAGACTACTACAATCAGATGAACTGGGAAGAGGAAGTCGCGCAGATTGCACAAATATTCCATGATCTGCCCGAATCGGATCAGGCCCAATGCGCAATCCTGACCAATCACTACGGCATGGCCGGCTCGATCAATTACTGGGGAGAATCATACGGTTTACCGGAAGTGCAGTCCGGCAGCAATAACTACTATCTCTGGGGACAGGGAAACACCCGTGGCGCGGTGGCTGTGGCGTACGGCTATGATCGACCCCTGTTGGAGCAGGTCTATGGGGAAGTTACGGAAG
This sequence comes from Candidatus Hydrogenedentota bacterium, assembly GCA_016791475.1. Classification (NCBI taxonomy): domain Bacteria; kingdom Pseudomonadati; phylum Candidatus Hydrogenedentota; species Candidatus Hydrogenedentota bacterium. The sequence goes on along the minus strand of JAEUWI010000039.1, from coordinate 67,637 downwards.
TGGGGAGGACGCGGCGCCCCTTCGTCGACGGGGACAAGGCCGACCTGCCCATCTACGTCTGCCGGACGTTGAAAATGACCTGGCCGGAAGCCTGGCCCCTGTTCAAGCGCTTCATCTGAAGCAATACCCGGGATGTCCCAGGTTCACTCGCTGCGGATGGTCTCGGTGAAAGAGAAACGAGCGCGGCGCCAGGTCGTGCCACAGTCCACGCGCACCTCGGCGATGGGTGCGCCGTAGGCGCTCTCAAGTCGCGTCAGATCCAGGACGACGACCACCGCCATCCCCGATTCCACTTGAATGGGTTTCGCGGGCGAAAGGGTCCGGCGCTGGTAGGTCCACACATCCCGGAGATTGGTGCAGTCCTGAAAAGTCTCCGTGCCGGCGGCGCGGCAGTGGAGCGTCAAACCGAAGTCGTTGTGATCGTATGCGATCTTGCCTTCGGGCCAGGGCCCCACCAGGTAGGTGGTAAAACTGGCGTGGTTCTGAAACTCGATCGCCACGTGACGCGGCCCCGGACGGCTGATGTTGAAGGCGACTTCCGCGCGCCAGAGGTGATACCACGCAATGCCGCCGCAGATCGACACCATCAAGATGATGGAAACGACAATCGTGATGAAATCATCCCGCTCCAGCCCGTAGTGCCTGCGTCGAACCGGCAGGCCCAACTCCAGCGGATACTGCTCCAGCGGAAGATCCGCAAACCCGCCCAGCTCCTGAGAAGTACCTGCTTTCAGCAGCAGGTTGAACTGGGCAATATCATGGCGCAGGCGCAGGACCTCGTCGTCGTCGGCCCCTTGTCCGGAAAGTGCGTGTTGAAGGCGCTCGCCCGTGGCTTCAATCGCGTGACGCGCCTCCTGGCGCAGCGCCTTGAGCTCCCGCGCCACCGTACGCTCCTCCCGAGGCCGCCGCTTCGATTGCAGGGCCAGGCGCTCCTGCCAGGACAACAGGAGTCGGAGGCGCAGTGCGCCGTCGCGGGGGCTCATCCGCCCCTCAGTTTTCGAGTGCGGCTTTGACAAAATCGCGAAACAGGGGCTGCGCCTTCAGCGGCGTGCTGTTGAACTCGGGGTGAAACTGGGAAGCGCAGAACCACGGGTGGTCCTTCACCTCGATGATTTCCACCAGCTCGTGGTCACCCTTGTGGTGGACGCCGCTGACAATCATCGGTCCCTTCTCCTTGAGGATTTCCAGGAATTGATTGTTAAACTCGTAGCGGTGCCGGTGACGTTCCTCCACCGCCGGCTGGCCATAGGCCACGTGCGCGTGGGTACCCTCCTTGAGTTCGCAACGGTAGGCGCCCAGGCGCATCGTACCGCCCATGTCCTTCAGACCCCGTTGCTCGCTGAGCAGGGAAATCACCGGCGCGTCCGTCTCCGGATCGAATTCGGTCGAATTGGCGTTGGCCAGCCCGGCGCAGTTGCGCGCCATCTCGATCGCGGCCACCTGCATTCCCAGACATATCCCGAAGAAGGGGATCTTGTGGGTCCGCGCATAGGTAACAGCCTTGATTTTGCCTTCCACACCGCGACTGCCGAAGCCGGGCCCCACGAGAATGCCGTGAAAGTCCTTCAATACCTCTTCCGGCGTCGACCCGTGCTCGAACTGTTCGGAATCGACCCACTCCAACTTCACCTTGCAGTCATTTTCAATGCCCGCGTGAACGAAGGCTTCGTTAATGCTCTTATAGGCATCGTCATGGCCCACATACTTGCCAACGGCCGCGATTCGGACCTCGCGGGTGCTCGCTTTCAAGCGCTCCACCATTCGCGTCCACTCGCCGAGATCACTTTCACCCGCCTGAACGTTAAGCAGGTTCAGTACGGTGTCGTCCAGGCCCTGGGCCTTGAAATTCAAGGGGATCGCATACAGCGGCGAAGTGTCCCGCGCCGAGATAATCGCCTCGTCCGTCACATCGCAGAACATGGCGATCTTGTGCCGCTCGCTGTCGCTGAGCGCATAGGGACCCGTGCGGCATACGATAACGTTGGGCTGGATGCCAATATCCCGCAAGGCGCGCACGCTGTGCTGGGTCGGTTTGGTTTTCAACTCGCCGGCCGCCTCGATGTAGGGCACCAGCGTCACGTGCACGAAACAGCAATTGCGCGGACCAACTTCGAGACGGTACTGCCGCAACGCCTCCAGAAAGGGAAGACTCTCGATATCGCCCACGGTACCGCCAATCTCCACAATCACAATGTCGATTTTCTCCTCCGAGTCCGCCGACATCTTGCGGATCCGCGACTTGATTTCGTCGGTGATGTGGGGGATAACCTGCACGGTCTTGCCGAGGTACTCGCCGCGGCGCTCCTTCTGAATCACCGCATTATAGATGCCGCCCGTCGTCACGTTGCTCCGCTGAGAAAGCTTGCACGACGTGAAGCGCTCGTAGTGGCCCAGATCGAGGTCCGTTTCGGCGCCGTCATCCGTCACGAAGACTTCACCGTGCTCGAAGGGATTCATCGTGCCGGGGTCCACGTTGATATAGGGATCGAGCTTCATCATGGCGATTTTCAGACCGCGCGCCTCCAACAGCAAGCCGAGACCCGCCGCCAGGATGCCCTTGCCTATCGATGAAACCACACCGCCGGTCACAAACACATATCGCGTCATTCTTGTTCCTTCGCAGCGCGCCGCTGCAATAATTCACGCACGTCGTCGAGGTCCGAAGGGACATCCACGCCGATGACTTCATAGTCCGTTTCCACCACCGCGATCCCGTGACCGTGCTCCAGCGCACGAAGCTGCTCCAGCTTCTCCAGACGCTCCAGCGGGGTCTGGGGCAACTCGGCAAAGGCCAGCAGAAAATCGCGGCGGTACACATAAAGGCCGATGTGCTGCCAGTGGCAGCCCGCGGCCGCCTCCCGATCCGCGGTATCGCGTACATATGGGATGGGCAGCCGCGAAAAATAGAGCGCCCGATCACGCCCATCACAGATCACCTTCACCACATTCGGATCGTCCACCAGCCTCGGATTCAATATTCGCCGCCGCGCCGTCGCCATCTGAAGGCCCGGATCATCCAGCAGCGGCTGCACCACCGCGTCAATGGCGGCGGGCTCGATCAGCGGTTCATCGCCTTGAACATTCACCACGATGTCCGCGTCCAGTTGGCGCGCAACCTCGGCAATGCGATCCGTTCCCGTCGCATGATCGCCACGGGTCATCACAATTTCAATCGGGTAGGGGGAAAGCGCCCGAACCACTTCCTCGGAATCCGTGGCCACCAGCACGCGCTGGACCAGTCCGGCCCCCGATGCGCGCAACCACGTATGGTAGACAAGGGGGTGCCCCTCAAGGGTTGCGATGATCTTGCCGGGGAACCGAGTGGAGGCAAAGCGCGCGGGTATGATTGCGACTACCCGTGGCTTGCTCAAATCCAACATAGGCCATTCGATCCCAAGAAATGAGGCTGATCGCGCTCGAAAATACCCAAGAAGTGCGGCGAGGGAGGATGGTGGATTCCCGTTTCCCTGACGGGAGCGTAAACTAACACAGACCGGGACTTGGAATCAATGCGATTCAACGGTTTGGACATTCGCCGGGGCACTCGGTTGCGCGATTGAATCGAGTACGCGGCAGCCGATTTTCCGTCCCCTCAAACCCCTCATCAGTGCGCCATCCCGGTCCCCGGCCGGCGGTAATTGTGTTTCACATCCTCTCGGATCACCGCACCAAATTGGAACATGCGGTTAGTGAACAACAGCCCGCCTTTCGCTACAATGGAAGCCTTGTCTACGATGCCCAGGAAGTGAGCAGGCACCATGCGATTAGTGACACTCTCAAGAAAAGCCCTTTTGCTCGCCGCGTGTGTCGGCCTGGCTCCCTCACTGGCCCACGGCGGCTTCTACAATACTCAGGTCAAGCCGATTCTCTCTCAGCATTGCTTCACCTGCCACGGCCCGGACGCGAAACAGCGCAAGGGCGATCTGCGGCTCGACATTGCGCCTGCGGATTCGGGTGATTCACCGGAGCGCCTCAAAGAAGTGTTTTCATCGAGCCGCCACGGCAGCGCGATTTTTGACCGTGTTTCGAGCGCCGATCCCGAGGAGCGCATGCCCCCGGTGGAAAAGCCGGGGCTCTCGACAGCCGAGATCGAAATTCTGGGACTGTGGTTGGATCAGGGTGCCCCCTATGAAAAGCACTGGGCCTTTGTCCCGCCCGAATGGCCTGAAGTGCCGACCGTGACCGGTGCGGAGTGGGCGAGAGGCCCTATCGACCGGTTTGTGCTGGCGCGCCTCGAATCAAAAGGCATTGCGCCTTCGCCACCGGCCGACCCCGTCACCGCCATTCGCAGGCTCTATCTCGACCTCATCGGCATCCCACCATCCCCCGAAGAAGTGGAGGCCTTCACCAGCGCCCCGGACGATACCGCCTGGGAAGCGGCTGTAGACGCTCTGTTGGCCTCGCCCCACTTCGGAGAGCGGTGGGGGAGGCGCTGGCTGGATCAGGCACGTTACGCCGACTCCAACGGCTACAGCATCGACGGCCCACGCACGATCTGGCCCTATCGCGACTGGGTCATCAACGCTTTCAATGAAGACAAACCCTTTGACCAGTTTGTGCGCGAACAGATCGCGGGAGATCTGCTGCCGGACGCCACGGCGACCCAGAAAGTGGCCACGGGCTTCAATCGCAATACGATGATCAACCAGGAAGGCGGCATCGACAAGGAAGAGTTCCGCATCGAGGCCGTCGTGGATCGGGTGAACACCACGGGGTCGGTCTTTCTCGGGCTTACGCTCGGTTGCGCCAAGTGCCATGATCACAAGTACGATCCAATCTACCAGAAAGACTATTTCCAGCTCTTCGCCTTTTACAACGGCGACGACGAGGTCGATCTGGAATTACCCACGCCAGAGCAGGCCGAGCAGTTGAAGACGATACGCGCGGCTATCGACACGATTCGTCCGCAACGCGATGCCTACAAAGAGGCCGCTCTGCGGGACAAAATCGGTCCCTGGGCCACAGCCCTGACGGAAGAACAGACCAGGGATTGGGGTCTCAAGGAGAAGGCGGCCCTCGCGCTTCCGGTTGCCGAGTGGACCGCCGAGCAGCGCGGACTTCTGGAGAAGCGCTTCCTCGCCGCCGACGCCGAGTTTCAAGCCTTTGAAAAGGCCATCGCGGATGAAAACGCCAAAGTCTCGGGCGTAAACAAGACCATGGTGCTGGAGCGCCGCACCGAACCCCGGGTGACCAATCTCTTTATCCAGGGCGACTTCACGCGAAAGGGCGACATCGTCTCGCCGGCCACGCCCGCGGTGCTCCACCCCATGGAAGGATCCGCGGCGCCCACCCGACTCGACCTGGCCGAATGGCTCGTGGCGCGAAACAACCCCCTCACCGCACGGGTCACCGTCAACCGATTCTGGCAGGACCTCTTCGGGCGCGGTATCGTCGAGACGGAAAACGACTTCGGTTACCAGGGCGCCCTCCCCACCCATCCCGAAATGCTGGACTACCTGGCCAACCAGTTCATCGCGCGGGGAGGGTCCATGAAATCGATCATACGCGAAATTGTCCTGTCATCCACCTATCGCCAGGCTTCCCGGGTCCGACCCGAACTGGACACCATCGACCCCAGGAACTACCTCCTCGCTCGCCAGAATCGCGTCCGCCTCGATGCCGAACTTATCCGCGACGCAGCCCTGACCGCCTCGGCCCAGTTGGATCGCCGCATCGGTGGCCCCAGCGTGTTTCCGCCGCTGCCGGATGGCGTCATGAAGCTCGGCCAGAGCGACAACCGCGTGTGGGAAACGAGCACCGGCCCGGACCGCTTCCGAAGAGGCATGTACACCTACTTCTGGCGCGCCACCCCCCATTCATCCCTGGTAGTTTTCGACGCGCCCGACGCTTTGGTCGCCTGCACCCGGCGCACCCGCTCCAACACGCCCCTTCAGGCCCTTACGTTGCTAAATGATCAGGCTTACGTGGAGCATGCCCAGGCCCTCGCCCGACGAATTACCGAGGCGCCCATGGCCAGCGACGGCGAGAGGCTCGATTTCGCCTTCCGCGTCTGCCTGAGCCGTGCGCCCGCGGAGAACGAGAAGGCGATTCTGAGCGACTTGCTCGCCAAAGCCGACCCGGCGCAGCATCCGGAAAAAGCCTGGACGATGGTGGCGCGCACCCTGCTGAACCTCGATGAATTCATTACCCGAGAGTAGTCTTACCATGTACCAGCATCCATCCGATCAATCGCTCCACGAAGTCACCCGCCGCCACTTCTTCCGCCAGTGCGGCGTGGGCCTCGGTTCTATCGCGCTCGGCTCGCTCCTTTGCGAAAACAAGGCCGCTGCGGCCTCCGATTCCGCCATGGGCGTCCTCGGCGGGAAAGGGCATTTCCCGGCGAAGGCGAAAAACGTCATCTTCATGTTCATGGCGGGCGGCCCGAGTCAACTGGAACTCTTCGACTACAAGCCCGCCCTGCAAAAGTACAACGGCCAGCCCATACCCGCGTCCTACATCGAGGGTAAACGCTTCGCCTTCATGGATTCCTTCGGCAACGACGGTGCGCCGAAACTGCTGGGCACCGTGCGGGAATTCAAACAGCATGGCCAGTGCGGCGCATGGGTCTCGGAATGCCTTCCACATACCGCGAAAATCGTGGACAACATCGCCTTCCTGAAAACCGTGGCCACCGACGTGCCCAACCACGCCCCGGCCAAGGTCTTCATGAACACCGGTTCCGGACAATTCGGCCGCCCAAGCATGGGCGCCTGGATTAACTACGGTATCGGCAGCGAATCGAAGGACCTTCCCGGCTTCGTCGTGCTCCAGTCCGGTCCGCGCGGTCCCCGGGGCGGTCAGCCCCTATGGGGAAGCGGCTTCCTTCCCGCCGCCCATCAGGGCGTGCCCTTCCGCTCCCAGGGCGATCCGGTACTCAACCTGAGCAGTCCCGAGGGCGTAAACGATGGTGAGCAACGGCAGGTGATCGACGCGGTGAACGCCCTCAACCGGGCCCGTCTCGATGTGACGGGCGATGGTGAAATCGCCGCCCGAATCAGTGCCTATGAAATGGCCTATCGCATGCAGAGCAGCGGACCGGAGCTCATGGACCTCTCCCAGGAGAGCCAGGCCACCCTGGACCTCTACGGCGCGACGCCCGGCAAGCCTTCCTACGCCATGAACTGCCTCCTTGCCCGCCGCATGGTCGAGCGGGGCGTGCGCTTCGTCCAGCTCTATCACACCAACTGGGATCACCACGGCGGTAATACGGAGAATCTGAGCACCCATCTGGATGAAGTCTGCCGGGATGTCGACCAGGCCTCTGCCGCCCTGGTGCTCGATCTGAAGCAACGTGGCCTGCTCGAAGACACCCTGGTCATCTGGGGTGGCGAATTCGGACGCACCCCCATGGGAGAAGTGCGCGACACCGTTGGTCGAAATCACCATATCGAGTGCGCCACCATGTGGATGGCCGGCGGCGGCGTCAAGGCCGGATTCACCCTCGGCGAAACCGACGAACTCGGGTTTTCTCCCGTTGCGGATCCCGTCCACGTCCACGATGTCCAGGCCACCATCCTCCACCTCCTCGGCATCAATCATGAACGCCTCACCTACCGATTCCAGGGCCGCGATTTCCGCCTCACCGACGTCGCCGGGCACGTTCAGCACAAGTTGCTGGTGTAGAGGGGGCTACAAGGAACGCGTCGCCGAGGGGACTGTCCTGCACGAAGGATGACTCAAGACGACAAATTGAACCTCGGGCCTCAAGGCCCCTGCAACCCTGTTGAACCGCCCAACGTGCGGGACCGTCCCGAATGGCACTAACTTCACGGGATTGACCTTGAACAATCGAGGCCAACGGCGGGTGCCCCCCATACACGGAGGAGCTTGCGACGGAGTTTATGGGTGCGGCGCCTACAAGCGAGCCAAGTTCGTCGCGAGGCAACGAAAAAGCAGCCGCCGAGCTGGTATTCATGAGTGGCCAGGCAAAGCCGATGTCCCATCACCCACAAGCTGATGGCCGCCTGAGGCGGCCCGCGTGTGGGTGGCACCCTTGGAATCCTTTTTCTGCTCGGAAACCCTTAAGTTAGTGCCATTCGGGACCGTCCCCCGCTTTTAAGAACGCGGGGCAATCCCGAACACTCAGCGGACTCTGACGTTTCGCGGCAGTACTGCATGCTGCGAAGATTCCTCCGCGCGATCAATGTGCCCTTTAGTTCATGACGGTCCCGTCGTCGCCCTGTGGCACCGCCCCCTTGGCGATACGCCATTGATCCCGCCCACGCCCTTGCGCGTATAATCTGACCAGTCGAGAGGCAACCCCGAAGGAGCACGCCGTGCCGGTCAGCATTCAGGTTCAGATCACCCATTGCCTGAACAAAATCATCCAACTTCAGCCGCAATCCGTGCTCGATGTGGGCTGTGGTTTCGGCAAATGGGGCTACCTCTGCCGCGAGTACCTCGATGTCTTCCCGGGCCGCCCCTACAAGCATCAATGGACCACGCGCATCGACGCCATCGAGTTCTTCGAACCCTACATCATGGAGCACCAGCGTTTCCTTTACTCCAATATCATGATCGGCGATGTTCGCGACCTCTGCAAGCAGATCGACAATTACGACCTCATCATCGCGGGCGACGTTATCGAACACATGTTCAAGGACGAAGCCGAAGCGGTGGTGGAGACGCTCTACGCGAAATCCAACAAGCTGCTTATGGTCAATATCCCCATCGGGGAAGGCTGGATTCACCCGGAGGAGTATGGAAATCCCGCCGAGCTTCACCGCAGCGAATGGTACCTGGAAGATTTTCACCCCTTTTCTCCCGAATTTTGGAAATTCGGCCTGGCCTCCGGTCTGGAATACGGAATTTTCTTCTGCCCGAAGGATATCCCAGGTTCCAAACGCCAGGAAGGCTATCTCCTCGCCGCCGAGTTTTACATGGATCGCAAGGAACTCGCCACCGCAACGCGCTACGCCGAACGCGGCTTTGCAGTGGATGAGCGCAACACCATGGCCGCCTGCATATTGACCGACCTGCACATCCAGCAGGCGTGCCTGGATGACGCCGTATCCGTCCTGCACAAATGTATCCAATGCAGCCCGGACTTTCACATGGGAAGGTTCTACGTCGCGCAGATTCTAAAGAGCAAAGGGGACCGGGAGGGGGCGCGGCGCGAAGTAGAAATGCTGTTGGCGATGCAGGAAGTGGACGGCGCATGCCGTGAAAAAGCCGAGGAGCTACTCGCGACGCTCTGATCCCACCGCGGACGCGCCGGTCAGGAGGCCCGCTTCACCACTTCCTTTACCAGATCCTTGCGAACCTGGAAAGAACGGCGGCCATACTTGATCTCGTAGTAGGGGTCGACATCCACCACGTCATCCGCCGGCTGGCTGAGTCCGCTGTTGAAGTGGACTAGATACAGGTGGCTTCCCTGGAGGGGTTGCCCCGGACGGGCCCGATCACGAGAGGGGGGAGGGGTCGTCGCTTTGGCTGTTCCGGCGCTCACCGTGCCCGACTTCTTGGAGAATACGCTCGCCTTGGTCGGGGCCGCACTGGCAAGCACCACGCCACCGAGGAGATTCTGCACCTTGACCACGTAATTCTGCGTCTCCTCGAAGGGAGGGATACCGCCGTGCTTTAATACGTTGCCCGGCCCCGAATTATAAGCGGCGAGTGCCAAAGTCGTGTCGTCATTGAACATTTCCAGCATCTTCGAAAGATACTGCGTCCCCCCGGCGATATTCTCATATGGATCGAAGATATCGGTGACGCCCATGTCTTTGGCCGTGCCCGGCATCAATTGCATCAGACCGCAGGCCCCCGCAGATGACACCGCATTGGGATTCCAATTGCTTTCCACTTTGATCACGGCTGAAATAAGATGCTCGTCCACGTTGTAGCGCTTCGAGTGCTCCGTGATAATCGCCCGGATCTCTTCGGAGCCATAGGTCATCGTCATTTTCGTATTGGAACGGGCCCGCTTTTTCTGACGCCACTTGGGATCTATGTAGATGGGTTGGAAGTCGATCTTGACCTCCTCGTACTCTTCCTTGTTCTTGTACTTGGACTTGGAAGGACGGTTGGTCAGCGTGGGAGTGCCCTCACTGCTCTTGAAGGACTTCAAGTTGTTCTCTTTGCGCCGCTCTGCCGCATTATTCCGCCGGATCTGGGTGTGCTGGCGACTCACCACTTTGGGCGTGGCCTCCGCGCGGGCGCGCTCGCTGGAAAGTAGCAGCACCCCGGAAAGGAGCAATACCGGGCCACAAGCAAGGGACACCGCCACCAGCGAAGCAAAGGCACGGCGGCGGTATAGACCCAGCTTTTTCAAGATTGCATAGTTCATTGTCAATAGTATACCCGCATTTCCCATAGAGGACAAGTACCTGTTTTGAACAAAAACTGGCAATTTCCCGATTCAATCTTGCGCTCGCACCGGTGCCGATGCTACGGTTAGGGCAACCCGAAGGAACCCACATTGCCTCACCGTTCGTCACCGGAAAATCGCGTCATCTCCTATCTTATCGATAGCGGAAAAACGATTGCAACCGCCGAATCGTGCAGTGGCGGCCTTATAGCCCATCGTCTCACTAATGTGCCCGGCGCGTCAACCCCTTTTATTGGCGGCATCGTGGCCTACAGCAACGCCGTAAAGATGGCGCTTCTCGCCGTTCCAGCTTCCACGCTCGAAATCCACGGCGCCGTGAGCGAGGAAACAGCCCGGGCGATGGCCGGTGGGGCGCGTAAAGCGCTCGGTTCCGACATCGCCGTCGCGGTCACCGGCATCGCCGGGCCGGGTGGCGGTACGGCGGAAAAACCCGTGGGCCTGGTCTACATGGCCGTGGCCGGTGCCGGGATTACCCGTGCGGTGAAGCACCAGTTCCAAGGGGACCGTGAGTCCATAAAAACGCAGACGGCGGATGCCGCATTGAATCTGGTTTGGGAGAGTTTGAATTCATGAGTTGTGGTTTTGTGCACCTTCACGTCCATTCCGACTACAGCGTGCTCGATGGCGCCTGTAAGACCAAGGAACTGTTGGACCGTTGCCAGAAGTACGGCATGGAAGCCTGTGCGCTGACCGACCATGGCAATTTGTTCGGCGCGGTGGAGTTTTACCAGGCCGCCAAGTCCAAAGGCATCAAGCCCATCATTGGCTGCGAACTATACGTGGCGCCGGAAAGCCGGACCGACACCAACAAGAAGTTTCTGAACTCCTACAACAACCATTTTCTTCTCCTGTGCGAAAATGTGACGGGCTACCACAATCTCTGCAAGCTCAGTTCTAAAGGCTACCTTGAAGGCTTCTATTATAAGCCCCGCGTGGACGATGAACTCCTCTACAAGCACCGGGAAGGCCTGATCGCCACGACCTCCTGCCTTGCCGGCCGCGTGCCCCAGGCCATTCTGGCGGGCAACATGGACCTGGCCGTTCAGGAGCTGAAGCGCTACATCGAGATATTTGGCAAGGACAACTACCTCGTCGAATTGATGATCCACGGTATCGAAGAGCAGGAGCGGGTCAATCCGGTGCTCTGCCAGCTCGCCGAAGACTTCGGACTCATGGTCATCGCGACCAACGACTGCCACTATATCGACAAGTCGGACGCGGAGGCCCACGAGGCCCTGCTCTGCGTGCAGACGGGCACGACACTGGAAGACGAGAAGCGCTTCCGATTCCCCACCAACGAGTTTCACTTCCGCTCCCCGGAGGAGATGGTCGAGGTATTCAAGGACTACCCTGAGGCGGTCTCCAATACCGTGAAGGTCGCCGAGCGCTGTAATCTGGATATTCCTCTGGGGGAGAGTCTGATTCCGAAGTACCAGCCGGAAGGCGGGTATAAAGAAGGGGAGACGCCCTTCACCTACCTCCGCGATCTGGTTCTCAAGGGGATTGAAGTGCGCTACGGCACCCCGCCACCCCAGGAGTTCGTCGACCGGGCCGAATTCGAGCTCAGCGTCATCGATCGCATGAAATTCGTCGATTATTTCCTGGTGGTGTGGGACCTGATCAATTTCGCCAATACCGAAGGCATCCCCGTCGGTCCGGGTCGCGGTTCGGGCGCCGGCAGCATCGTGGCCTACGCCCTCAAGATCACCAATATCGACCCCATGCGCTACAAGCTCCTCTTCGAGCGCTTCCTGAATCCCGACCGCGTGTCCATGCCCGACTTCGATATCGATTTCTGCTACAACCGCCGCGAAGAGATGATCGCCTACGCCTACCGTAAATACGGTCGGGAAAACGTCAGCCAGATCATCACCTTCGGCCGAATGCTCGCGAAAAACGTGATCCGCAACGTGGGCCGCGTTCTCGGCATGAGCTACGGCGACGTGGACCGCATCGCCAAGCTGGTGCCGGACGAGCTCAAAATCAAACTCAAAGACGCCAAGGAAAAGGTGCCGGAGCTCCAGGAGATCATCGCCCAGGATCCCCAGGTCGCCAAGCTCTGGCGTCTGGCCGAGCGCTTGGAAGGCACCATTGGCAACTGCGGCACCCATGCGGCCGGCGTCGTGATCTGCGACCATGATCTGACCGACCACGTGGCGCTTTACAAAGCCTCCAACTCCGACACCGTCGCCACCCAGGTGGAAATGAAGTGCGTGGAGGAGGTGGGCCTGCTGAAGATGGACTTTCTCGGCTTACGCACCCTCACCGTGGTGCATGAGGCCGTCCGCCTCATCCGTGAGGGCCGCGGCGTCCATATCGACATCGACAATATATCCTGCGACGACGACAAGACCTACGCGCTGCTCCGATCCGGCCAGACGACCGGCGTGTTCCAGCTCGAAAGTTCGGGCATGCGCGATCTGGCCAAGCGGATCGGGCTTCAGAGTCTGGAAGAGATGAGCGCCCTGGTGGCCCTGTTTCGTCCGGGTCCCATGCAGTTTATCGACACGTACATCCAGGGCAAGTACAACCCGGAGACGATCGAATACGATCACCCGGTGACCAAGCCCATCCTGGAAGAGACCTACGGTATCGCCGTGTACCAGGAACAGGTCATGCAGCTCGTGCAGGCCTGCGCCGGTTTCAGCCTCGGCCAGGCCGATATCGTGCGCCGCGCCATGGGTAAGAAAAAGAAAGATCTGCTGGACGAGCAGAAGGCGAAATTCGTCGCAGGCTGCAAGACCAAAGATATCGATGAAAAGCTCGCCAATGTGATCTGGGACAAGATCGAGACCTTCGCAGGTTACGGCTTCAACAAGTCTCACAGCGTGGCCTACGCCTTTGTGGCCTACCAGACCGCTTATCTGAAGGCGAACTACCCGGTGGAGTTCATGTGCGCCCTGCTCACCAGTGAATCGGGCAACCTGGACAAGGTGGCGCTGTACGTGGACGAGTGCCGCCGCATGGGTATCGATGTGCTGCCCCCCGACGTGAACCACAGTTGGAACCACTTCGCCGTGGACGGCAAGTCCATCCGCTTCGGTATGGGCGCCATCAAGAACGTGGGGGAGGGCCCCACCGCCGCCATTACGGACGAGCGCACGAAGAACGGCCCCTTTACCAGTATCTTCGATATGTGCCAGCGCGTGGATACCCGCACGGTCAATCGCCGCTGCATCGAAAGCTTGAACAAAGCGGGCGCCTTCACCGGCATGGGCTGGAACCGCCGCCAGGTGGAGGCCGTGCTCGACCAGGCCCTCGGCGAAGGGCAGAGCACCCAACGGGATCGCGACGCGGGCCAGTTCTCCCTCTTCGACATGGAAGGCATGGAAGACACCATGACCACCATGCACCAGAAGCCGGACCTTCCCGAATACCCCGACCATGAAGTACTCCAGATGGAGAAGGAGCTTCTCGGCCTCTATATCAGCAGCCACCCGCTGGATCCCTATGCCGACGTCTTGAAGCGATTCAGTTCGGCCAATCTGGCCAATCTCCGCGAATACAAGGAAGGCGAGATCGTCAACGCCGGTGGCGTGATCAGCACCCTGCGCATCCATGTGACCAAGACCAACAAGCGCATGGCCTTCGTCAATCTCGAAACCCTTCAAGGCCCCATCGAAGTCACCGTCTTCTCCGATGTCTTCGAACAGAAGGCCGGTATCATCGCACAGGACATGATCGTCATGATCCCGTCCAAAGTGGGCTATCGCAACGACGAGCCCGGCCTCCTGGCCAATGACGTGTTTGCGCTGGAAGACTCCGAGAAACACCTTTCCCGCGCCGTGCATGTACGGCTCCAGCCGGAAATCCTGCAGCAGGATCGCCTCGACAAGCTCGCCGAGCTCCTGGGCAATTCCCGGGGCAATTGCGATGTCTACCTCCACTGCAGCACCGCCGGGGGCAGGGAAGTGACCATCCACCCCCACGAGGCCTGCCTCGTACCCGCAACACGTCCTTTCCTGCGGGCGGTTGAGGCCATCGTGGGCCACGACAACGCCTGGCTCTCCGGCGGAATGGGCCTGCCGACCCACCGTCCCCAGGAAATTGCCCCGCGCGAGAAGAAGCCCTGGGAGAAAAAACGCAGCCCCGAAATGGCCCGGAACTGACAGTGCTCGCGGGCGCGGTCCCGCCACGTGCCGTGGTACCGGATGGAACGCCGCATTTTTCGCTGGCGTAAATCCCGCCTTCGGCGTACAATACGTTCAGGGTTGCGATTGCCTTCATGTTTCGTCGCTTCCGCCTGAGAATCTCAGGATTCCAGGCGAGACTCGCGGCTGGGAGGAGCCGGAGGCCCTTTGAGCCAACGGGGGAATTTTAGCGCCATCGATTGGATTTCAGGCGATGGATACGATCCCGAATCACGCGGGGGTGCCCGGAGTGCCGGTGGGACTGGCGGACTTTGAGCTGCTGGCCGAGGGGGGAGCCCTTTCAAACGGGGATGAATGCACGGCGCAGTTCCCCGACCTTGGCTCTTCGTTTCCCCCTGGGAGTCCCGCTTCGCCGCAAGTCAGCGAGACCACGAATTCACTCCCCGACCAGCGCGACGCCATCCTCGACGCCCTTCCCGCCCACGTTGCCCTCCTCGATGCCGAGGGGTACATCATCGCCGTAAACGAGGCCTGGCGCCGATTCGGGGCACAAAATATTCTCGAGATGGACGAATACTGCGTCGGATCCAACTACGTCTCCGTCTGCGAATCGGCACACGGCGAGTGTTCCAGCGAGGCCCCTATCGTGGCGGAAGGAATACGCCGGGTACTGGATAATTCGGCACAGGACTTCTCCCTCGAATATCCCTGTCACTCCGCCTCGGAGCAGCGGTGGTTTCGCCTGATGGTCACGCCCGTCCAGTTCGGCAAGCATGCCGGCGCGGTGGTGATGCATATCAATATCACCGAGCGCAAACTGGCGGAGAATGCGCTCCAGGCCAGTGAAGAGCGCTTCAGGCGAATGTTCCTGGACGCGGCCACGGGTATCTGCATCTGCACGCCCCAGGGCCGTTTCCTCCAGGCAAACGCCGCCTACTGCCGCATGCTCGGCTATACCGAAGCGGAGTTGCTCTCACTCGATTTTGCCGAAATTACCCATCCCGACGACCTGCCCCGAAACCTGGAGTTGGTCGGAGACCTCCTCGAAGGGCGCGTGGAAAGCTTCGTCATCCTGAAGCGCTACATCGGCAAGGCGGGCAATGCGGTGTGGTGCCGGGTAAGTGTTTCCGCCCAGCAGAGTCCCGAGGGCAAACCCGTCAACCTCATTGCCGTGGCCGAGGACATCACCCAGCAGCGGGAGGCCGAAGAGGAGCTGGCAAAGAGCCAGGCCCTCTTGCGCATGGCCACCCACGTGAGCCGCCTCGGCGCGTGGAGCATTGAAGTCGCCACGGGCGAACTATACTGGTCGGGGGACAACGTCATGTATCCCGATGTGCCCGACGACTTTGTCCCCACCCTGGAGGGCGCCCTTGCCGTTTGTTCCGCCGCATATCGCGAAAGCGTGGCGGAAGCCTTTGTCGCCTGCGTCCGCGACGGCGTCACCTTCGATGTTGAATTTGAGGTCGTGGGCGACGAGCGCTCCCGCGGCTGGGTCCGGGCCATCGGAGAACCAGTGATCGGACCCGACGGCGAGACGATCCGGGTTCAGGGCGCCTTTCAGGATATCACCGCGCTGAAGTTGGCGCAGAAGCGGGAGAACCAGTTGGCCGAACAACTGGCCAGCACCCTGAAAAGCATCACCGACGGCTTCCTGATGCTCGACCACGATGCCAACATCACCTACATGAATGAAAGCGCCGAAGTAATTTTGCGGTGCCCGAGGAGCGGACTCCTCGGCAAGAACGCCCTTATCGAGTTCTCGGAGTACACGGGCACTGTGCTCGAATCCCAATACAAAAAGGTGATATGCGACGGACTTCCCGCCGAATTCGATCACTACTTCCCCGCCAGTGACCGC
This sequence comes from Candidatus Hydrogenedentota bacterium, assembly GCA_016791475.1. Lineage (NCBI taxonomy): Bacteria > Pseudomonadati > Candidatus Hydrogenedentota > Candidatus Hydrogenedentota bacterium. The sequence continues at coordinate 51,361 of JAEUWI010000039.1, read as the reverse complement.
TGGCTCGGGATTCGCGTTTTTCCCGTTCCCGAAGGCCTTGCCGTCTACGTGAAGGACGTCTCGGAGACCCGCCACGCGCGAAGGGCCATTGAAGAAAGCGAAGAACGCTTTCGCCTCCTTTCGAAAGCCACCAACGACGCCATCTGGGACTGGGATCTTACTTCCAACAAGCTCTGGTGGAACGAGGGGCTCGAAACCATATTCGGCTTCAAACGGGAGGAGATAGAACCAACCGTCGACTTTTGGGTCCACCTCATACACCCGGACGAACGGGACCGCGTATTCTCGGGAGTACAGCACGCGATCGATGGTAATGAGGATCAGTGGGCCGCCGAGTACCGTTTCCAGCGCGTGGACGGAACCTACGCTTTCGTCCTCGACCGCGGCTATATCATCCGCGACGCCAACGGCAAGCCGGTGCGAATGCTTGGCTGCATCACCGATCTTACCAGCCAGAAGCGGGCGGAAGCCCGCCTCGCCGAGCAGGCCGCCCTCATCGATCTGGCGAGCGACGCCATCATGGTTCGCGATCTGGACCAGCGGATACTCTCCTGGAACCGAAGTGCGGAAACAATCTATGGATGGAGCGAAGCGGAAATCCTGGGAAAATCCGTTCTCGATTTTCTCATCGAGAACCCGGAGGACGTCAGAATCGCCGAAGACGCCGTGCTTCGTGAGGGCGTCTGGTCCGGAGAGGTGAAGCATCAAACACATTCCGGTGGTACAGTCACGGTATTCGCCCGGTGGACCCTGGTCCGGGACGACGAAGGCAATCCCCGAGGCGTGCTCGCCATCAACAGCGATATAACCGAGCGAAAGGCCCTCGAAAAGCAGTTCCTTCGCTCCCAGCGCATGGAGAGCATCGGTACGCTCGCGGGCGGGATAGCCCACGATTTGAACAATGTCCTGGCCCCGATCCTGCTCTCCGTCGAAATGCTCCGAGAACGCATCACCGACGACAGCGGACGCGCCATGCTGAATACCGTCCAGAAATGCGCCCAGCGCGGCGCCGACCTGATCAAGCAGGTGCTCACTTTTGCCCGGGGAAATGAGGGGAGGCAAGTCCCCCTGAACCCCGGCCAGGTCCTCCGCGAAGTCGAGCGCATCATCTACGACACCTTCCCCAGAAACATTCACTGCGAAATCAAGCTGGATGCCGATCTCCTCGATATTAAAGCCGACCCCACCCAACTTCACCAGTTACTGATGAACCTGTGCGTCAATGCGCGCGACGCCATGCCCGGCGGTGGAAACCTGTCCATCCGAGTCGAGAACTGCCTCGTCGACGATGTTTACTCCGGCATGAATGTGGACGCTCAGCCGGGCCCCTATATCGTCTTCACCGTCACGGATACCGGCGTGGGGATCCCCCGCGAGCTGCATGATCGAATCTTCGAGCCCTTCTTCTCCACCAAAGACATCGGGCAGGGAACCGGGCTGGGGCTCTCGACCACCTTCGCCATCGTCAAGGAGCACGGCGGCTTTCTCAACATGGAAAGCGAGCCCGGCAAAGGCTCCGCCTTCCGGGTCTATCTCCCGGCCCCCCCCATGGAAAGCGCCCGCAATGAGAATTCCGGACGCGACCAACTCCCGCTCGGGCACGGGGAACTGATTCTCGTGGTCGACGACGAGGAAAGTATTCGCGACGTGACGCGCAGGGCGCTGGAACGTTTCGGATACCGCGTCCTGACCGCCGCGAACGGTGCCGAGGGTGTCTCTATCTACGTTCAGAACCAGGCCGACATCGCCGTCGTCCTGACCGACATGAGCATGCCCGTCATGGATGGCCCCGCCATGATTTTCGCCCTCAGATCGATTAATCCAGCGGTTCACATCATCGGCTCCAGCGGCCTGAATTCAGAGGACAGCGCGGCGAAGGCCGCCAGCGTCGGTGTCGAACGTTTCGTTCCGAAGCCCTTTACCGCATCGGTCCTGCTCAACATGCTGCACGACGTACTCGCCGCGCAACGTCCCCCCGAATCAGCCCGGCTGCTGGTCCTGATACACGACCGTGACGAGCGGGATTTGTGTTGCTACATGCTGGAGTCCGCCGGCTACACCGTGCGGACCGCCGCCAGCGAGGAGCAGGCCGCCCACCTGCTCGATGCGGAATCCGCCGATAGAATCCTCCTCATCGTGGATGCCCAACTGGCCCTGCAATGCGGCGACCGCCTCTTTGAGCGCGCGGCACGGGGCAACGCGAATTTCCGTGTGCTGCTCCTGGCCGGCCCCGAGGACCCACTACCCGCACTGCATTCCGGCGCCGACACCACCTTCAATATCTTCGAGAAGCCCCTCCGCGTGGAGTCCTTCATTCGAAAGATACAGGCCTGCCTCGCCCGCTGAGCGGCGCGGAGTGCCAATAATCTCTTTGCAAAATCCTCCCGATCTGCGGTAAACTGAGAAGTACAAGGCAGTTATCGCCAAAACAAAGGAAGCTTTGCATGTCGGTTGCCCTCGCTCTACTGGTGGGATTCGCGGCGGCCCTGGAAGTATCCCAGGAGCCCATCGCCGTGGTCGTTAAATACCCCGGAATGCAGCAAATCTCGCTGGCGCCGGAAGACGTCATGCTCTATTCGGAAGATATTCCGCAGGTCGAGACCGTCAACGGCGCCCAGGTGACCTACTCCCAGCGCAGCATGACGGACATGATCGCCGCCAACGTGCCGGAACCCCCACCCGAATCCAAGCCCACGCTGCCCAATGAAAGCCGTACCAAGAAACGCCTCGATCATACGCCCCCCTTCAACGGCACCGTCACCGGAGACGTTTCCATCATCGAGAGTGCGCCCGACGAGCGGATCATCGTGGTTTCAAACATTCAGGGCGATGGAGTGCTCCAGGTTCTCGTGAAAGGCGGCACGGCAAAGAAAGCCACCGGCGCGCCCGCCGCCGCCGTGGTGGAATCCCCCAAGGTTATCGTGAGGAATTCCAAGGCGGCGACCAAAGTGGCCGTCGGCGGCACAGCGGAACCCAAGGCCGCGTCCGCCATGAGTGCGCCGCAGAAAAGTTCCCTGGAGAAGCACTTCAAAGGGGCCCTGCCCGAGAACCTCAAGATTGTTTCCGAGCCCATCACCGTAAAGTGATGACCGATCACACGCGTCGCGTTGGTCGGTCCGGGGCGGTATTCACGTCATGAATGAAGAAATCGCCGCCCTGATCGAGTTGCATCGGGGACTCGAAAGACTGGGCCCCGGTTCTCGCGAGTTCTCCCTCCAGATACTGGCATCCCTGCCCACCCTCCGCGAAGCGCCACGGATCGCCGACTTGGGCTGTGGGGCGGGAGCCGCAACCCTGCTCCTCGCCGAATGGTTCAACGTGCCCGTCAAGGCCGTAGACCTCAGCGGTGTTTTTCTCCAGCACCTGGACGCCCGCGCTGCGGAATTGGGCCTGACCCCAATGATTCAGACCTTCCACGCCGACATGGGGGCGCTGAACTGGCCCGAACAATCCCTGGATCTCCTCTGGTCGGAAGGCGCAGCCTACAACCTGACCTTTCCCGGCGCGCTGAACGCCTGGCGGCCCCTGTTGACGCCAGGCGGACTTGCCGTAGTCTCGGAACTGAGCTGGTTTTCCGACAATCCGCCCGAAGAAGCCCGCGACTTCTGGGCGGCGGCCTATCCCACCCTGGCCGGCGAGCAGGCAAACACCCGTCACGCGCGCGAAGCTAATTTTGAAGTCCTGGCGACCCGGCGCTTGCCAACAGCATGCTGGTGGGAGTTCTATTATGGACCACTATTGGAACGTGTCGAAGCGCTCCGTGCCCAGGCCGATCCGGTGATGTCCCAGGTCATTCATGACACCGAGGTCGAAATCGACCTGTTTCGCCGCTACGCGGCGGAATACGGTTATACGTTCTATATCCTGCGCGCCCGCTGAGTGGGGCTTCCTTCCTTTCACGACGCCATCCTGCGAAGATGTCGGCCATTGACCACGGACTGTTTATTTGCTAAACTCAGCCTGATCAACTGGATACAACAAAGAGGCCCCGCAGGCGCTTATGGGACTCGATCCATCACATCTCGCGAAAGAACCGCGCGCCCGCGCAGCGACCCCGGAAATCCTGGTGGTCGGGGGTGGCAAGGGCGGCGTGGGGAAGACGTGCTTTTCCGTCAACACCGCCGTGGAAATCGCCCGGCGTGGATGGCGGGTAGTGCTCATGGATGCCGACCTGAGTTGTTCCAACATTGAGACCGTGCTCGGTTTTCGCTCCAATACCCGGCTGGACGATTTCTTCCACCAGAAGGGAGCGAAATCACTTAAGGACATCGTGTGTGATACGCCCTTTCCCAACCTGCGCCTGATTCCGGGAACCAGCGGGTTGATGGATGCGGCGAATCCGCGGTTTCAACAGAAAATAGCCCTGATCCGGGAGTTGAAGAAGCTTGAAGCGGATCTGGTTATCGTGGACCTGGATGCCGGAGCCCATCTCAATACCCTGGACTTTTTTTTGATGACCAGTTCGAATGGTGTGCTGGTCATTACACCGGAACGTACGAGTATCGACAACGCTTTTAAATTCTTGCGCGCCGCCCTTTTTCGGCGGATCGAGCGCTTCTATCAGAGCCCGGAGGTGGGCTTTCTCCTGAAGCGCAACGAAACTTTGAACGATTTTCTGGTCTCGATTCGCCGGGCGGACTGCTTCGATTTGAACGTGAAAGAGCAGCTCTGCAAGGAACTCGTGGCCCTGGCGGAAGCCTTCCGGCCCAAGGTGGTGGTCAGTAAGGCCACCAACGCGTACGAGGCCAAAATTGCGGCCAACATCCTGGCAAAATACACCCGACAGCACCTGTGTATCGAACCCGAGACCCTCGGTTTCGTCTATTTTGATAAGTACGTCTCCGACGCGATAAACTCCGGCGTTCCCTTTGTGATAGGCGAGCCCCGGCGCAAAATATCGGGCTGTATCGTCGATATGGCCAACCGATTGGGATATTTTTGACCATGACACAAGAAAAGACCACTGAAGTGAACGCCTCCCACCTGGAGTTGGATTTTGACAACGATTCCGACTTCGAAAAGATGGGCAACGCCGGCAAGAAGGGCTTGCTGGGGCGTTTCAATTCCCGGTTCAATGATAAGTTACAGACCAGCCGCGGCCAGGATCGCCAGCGGGACGTAGTTGCGGAAACCGCGAGTATTCCGGAAGTAAAAGCGGATGACCTCGCCATGCGAAGGGCCAAAACGGTGACAAGTGGTAGTGCACAGCGAATGATCATCCCCGAGGGGGTGATAATTGAAGGTTCATTGACGAGCAGCTCGGATACCGACATCGGCGGGCGCATCGAAGGGAATATAACAGTGGAAGGCCGCCTGAATCTCGGGCCGAGCGCACTGATTTCCGGCAATATCCGGGCGGGTTCCTGCAAAATTGAAGGGCTCGTTGAAGGCAAGGTCGAGTGCACCGAAGATCTCGAACTCGGACCGACCGGTCGCCTCAACGCCGACGTTCTCGCCGGCAAGCGAATATATCTCGCGGGCCAGGTGTATGGGAATGTGACGACCCCCGGGATGTTGCGCCTGGCCGCCACCTCGCGGGTCGAAGGCGATGTAAGAACGAGAAGTATCATGGTGGAGGAAGGTGCGACGTTGAATGGCCAGTGCACGATGCGGGCGCCTTCTCAACAGCAAACCCAGCAACCACAAAAGAAGTAGAAAGTAGGTAGTACCGACTATGATGATGTTTGACCCGATCAGCATTACAATTATGGTTGTCACCGGCGCACTCTCTCTCTGGGCGCAGGCGCGGGTAAAATCCGCCTATCATCGCAATGCCCAGATCGCGACGCGCTCCGGAATGACGGGAGCGGATATCGCCCGTCTCATGATGCGCAATGAGAACATCAACGATGTCGAACTTGAAGTGATTCCCGGCGAACTGACGGATCACTACGACCCCCGCGCCAAAGTGGTGCGGCTTTCACAGGCGGTCTATCACGGAAACAGCATTGCTTCCCTGGGTATCGCCGCCCATGAAGTGGGTCACGTGATCCAGCATGCCCACGGCTATGCGCCCATGCACCTGCGCTCCATCGTGTATCCCGTGGCCAGCATCGGCAGCGGCCTTGGACCCTGGCTCGTCGTGGCGGGCATCGTCATGCAGTTTCCCGGCCTGCTCTGGGCCGGCGTATTCCTCTTCGCCGCGGCGACCGCCTTCACCGTGGTCACGCTCCCCGTGGAGTTCAACGCCAGCAGCCGCGCCCTCCACGCGCTGGAATATGGCAATGTGCTGCTGCCCGATGAAATGAAAGGAGCGCGTCAGGTGCTCAACGCCGCCGCGCTCACCTATGTGGCCGCCGCGGTAACCTCCATCCTGTGGCTCCTCCACTATGTCATGATGGCCAACCAGGATCGCGAGTGATTTCGCCCATGAAGCGGGGACCCGGGGCACAACAGCGAATCAGGCAACTTTCGGCAATGCTGCTGGCGGTACTCACCGCCAGTAGCATTTTTCTTGTGGCCCGCGCGGCGCCCGCCGATGGCGAACTCGTTCTACGCATGCTCGGAAACGCCGAGGGGACCGGCTTCGCCGCGCGCCACGCCGCCGTTCAAGACGCCCGCGAAGACGTCATCTGGGAAATTCTCAAGACCAAGATCGCCTCGGGAGATTTGCGCCCCTTCCGCAGCATGGTTCGCAATGCGGACAAATATATCACCCGGGTCGTCGAGCTCCACCTCGACTCCGACAGCGGTCAGACCCGCGTGGAAATCGACGCCTATGTTGACATTCAGGCCGTGGAGCACGACCTCGCCACCCTCATGCTGCCCCGCCTGGCCACCCCGCCCCGCGTAACCTGCCTTGTCGCCCTCGAGGATGAAAAGGGGGAGCTGTACCTGGAAGAACCGGGGCTGGCGGAGACGACCCTCGCCGAAGGACTCAAGAACCTGGGGCTGGTACCCAGCAACCACCTCGAGACCGCCGCCCAGTTTACACCCGAGCACCTGAGAGCCGCCCTCACGGGCGATCTGGAGAAGGCCGCCTCCTACGCCAAGGAGTCCCTGGCCGATGCCGTCGTGCTGGGCATCATTTCCACCGAACGGGGACCCGACCTGGACAATGCCGGCACGGCCAAGACACGGGTTACGCTGGATGCGCGCATCTTCCGGGGCAGCGACGGCGATCTCCTGGATGCCTTTGCGCGCTCCGCGGCCATCACCGGAAACGACCCCGTAGCCTGCCAGGAGGAGGCCATCAGGGATTCCGCTCAGAAGATGCTGGGCGACATTACCGTGGCCACCGTGCTTTCGGTCTTGAGCACCCAGAAACGGGACGAGGTCCTGATCACGCTGCATAACCCAGGGACGCGCAGCCGCGTGGAGGCATTCATGGGCCTGCTGGATCAGGACACCACCGTCAACTCCATAGAAGAATCCTTTTTCTCCGAACGACTTGCCCGCCTGCGGGTGGGCTACGAGGGCCCCATGGCCTATATCGTGGACAAGATCACCAGTCACAGCTATGAAAACTGCACTGTGGAGGTACAGAATGTCATCGGGCGGGAAATGAATCTTCTCATGGTGCCGGGCAAGTCGCCAGCGGAGTGAAGGGATTCGCCGGATCAGGCAATACCATCGCGCTGTTGGACTTTTCCTTGCAGACAGATTCGGTGCTACGCGTTCCGCCCCGAACCCCAGTCTTCGATCACATGATCGTGCTCGGACGCGTGAGGCAATTCCCCTTCGGTCTCCAACGCCGCCACCGCGCCCGGATCGGGATACAGCTCGTTCCAGTAGCGCAGCCCTATCCCTTCGGTCACGAGCGGCAATGCAACAGGCAACCCACACACAAAATGCTCCAGCGCCGCTTCCGCCTCGTTGTAGCCGAAGTGGGCCCGGATGGGCGCACTGCCTGAAAAACGGGGATTAATTTCGAAGCACACCGGACCATGCTCGGTCATCCGCAACTGAACATTGCATGGGCCCCTGGGCCGAAGGGCCGACACGATCTCTTCCGCCGCGCGGCGAACGTCGTCGAAGGCCCCGATCACGGCGCGGTAGGTGGTTCCCGCCAGCAGCTCTCGCCGCATGCAGCAACTGGGAGCGAGCACACCGTCGCGCCCCATGAAACAGCCCACCGTATATTCATCGGCGTCTGTTCCCACCCGCGCCTGGAGCAGATAGTCGGCCTTGCGACAGGCATAGGCGAGGTCGTCGTCGCTTTCCACGAGGAACAGTCCCCGCGAGCCGCCGCCTCGTCGAGGCTTCGCCACAAGAGGATAACCGGACCTCTCCACCAGGCGCCTCGCATCCTCAGGCGCATCCGCGCGGGCGAAGGCGGGATGGGGGAGACCAAGGGCCTCCAGCCATTCGCAGGTTCTCAATTTATCGTCGCCGATTTCCATAGTTCCGAGGTCGCTGACGAGACATACCGCGCCCGTATCCCGCTCTATGGCATCCCGGTGATGCGCCAGCACCGTCAGCACGGCTTCCGCGCCGCTCAGAACCGCGTCCACCGATTCACGGCGGCAGGTCTCCAGCAGCCACGGCAGGAATTCCGGGGCATTGGCCCAGGGAGAAACGAAGGCCCGATCCACCGTGAAGAGCCCCATCTGGTGGGCGCTGATATCCGCGCCGATAATGCGATAAGCGCGACGGGATCGGGCCAGCGCCTTCAGGATGCCCTGACTCACATTGCCCCCCACGGCAAGCACCAGCACGGTCAGGGGACGCCCCGCCATCACTCCAGCTCCTCCTGGATGACAAAATAGGGCTTGGCCTGCACTTCGATATAGATCCGGCTGATATACTCGCACATCACACCCGTGGCAACCATCTGGCAACCGGAAAGAAAGAAGAATATTGCCACCACCGTCGCCATATGCTCCAAGTCACCCACGGTCACACGGACATAGGCCACGCGCAGGCTCATGCAGAAGCCGATAAGGGCAAAAAACCAGCCCAGGAGACCGATAAACTGGAGCGGGGCCGCCGTGATACTTGTTATCAGGTCGAAGGCCGTTCGGACAAGCTTGAGCAGACCATACTTGCTCTCCCCGTGGCCGCGCTGGTCGTGCCGCACTTCGATCTCGGCCACGCGACCGCCGAGCGCCGCCGCGTCGACGGGCAGATATCGGCACCGATGGGTCAGCGAAAGCATGTGATCCACCAGTTCCCGACGAAAGGCCTTCAGGGCGCACCCGTAATCATTGAGCGCAACCCGCGTTACGGAGTTTATGTAGCGATTCAGCAGCTTCGAAGCTCCGGTGCGGAAAAAGCTGTCCTTGCGATTGGCCCGCCACCCGCTCACCATGTCGTAGCCCTCTTCCAGTTTCGCGACGAGGCGGGGAATGTCTTCCGGGTAATTCTGCAGGTCCGCGTCCATCATCGCGACGTATTGTCCCCGAGCCCGCGAAAAGCCCGCGTAAAGCGCGGGACTCTGGCCAAAATTCCGGGAGAGAAACACCACCCGAATGCGCGGATCCCGGCTATGCCAGTCCCGCAAGGCCTGGCGGCTGCCGTCCGTGCTGCCATCGTCCACGGCGATGATCTCATATCCGCCCGGCTGGCGTGAGAGCGTATCGGTCAGTCGTCGAAAAAGCTCTTCCAGCGTCCCCACCTCGTTGAAGACCGGGATTACAACCGAAAGCAGGGGGGCGTCGCTGGGCATGCGGAATTCCTGTGCTGGGGGGAATATGGGAGTCTGAACCCACAGAATAGTACAGGCGCGGAGAGCGATGCAAAGATAGTTGTTGGAAGCGACCGCTCAACTATCGAGGGTCTTCCGGATCTTCGGCGCGAGCACTTCAGGGCGGAAGGGCTTCTTCACATAGGCATTGGCGCCCGCATCGAGCAGATCCTGCGCCCAGTCGTCCAATTCGTCGGAACCCGCGAGAATGATTTTCACATCAGGGTTCGCGGCGCGCAGATCCGCGACAAGATCGCCGCTGTAGCGATGGGTCGCGGCCGTATCCACGACGATGGCATCCACGGGGGGAACGCGAGAAGTCGTGCAGTGGATGGCCTCCTCCACATCCGTCGTGAGCACCACGGTATAGGCCAGGCGCTCCAGAATCCGCCGCGCCTCGTCCAGCACGCGCGACTCGGGATCAATAAATAGAATCGTCTCCGTCCCCGAAGGAATCTGGGGCGACGTGTTGCTCGATTCCAGGAGGGCTTCCGTGGCGGGGAGGTAGACCGTAAAGGTGCTGCCTTTGTCGACTTCGCTCTTGACGGTCACCAGGCCATTGTGCTCCTCCACATTGCGCGCCACCGAGGCCAGACCCATACCCCGTCCCTTGAACTTCGTGGTGATAAACGGCTCGAAAATCTTGCCCGCCAGCGACGGACTGATTCCCCGCCCCGTATCGCTGATTGCCAGGTACACGTAGTGCCCCGGTTTGAGGCGCGGATTGTCGCTGAGCCACTCCCGCGTGAGCTCGACGTTGCGCGTGGTATAGGTCAGATGCCCCCGACCGTCCATGGATTCCACCGCGTTTGTGGTGATGTTCAAGATCACTTGTGTGATCTGCGCGGAGTTCGCCACCGTATTCATGAGCTTCGGATCGAGGAGCTTGCGAATGGAAATGCCCGCCGGAATCTGGTCGATCTCCTGATGGATGGCGGCGACGAGAATATCGTTCAAGTTCAGAACGCGACGGTGGGGGACCAGCGGCGCGCCCGTCGCGGCGGGCTCCACACCGGGAAGGGCAGTGGGCCGACTTTCCGGCGCCTCGGCGCGCAATCGAAAGTAGCGGTAGAAGCGCCCCCCGTTTACCGGCAGGTAAACCGCCTCCACGTCAAACTCGACAATGGTGTTGGACTTGCTCCGGTGCAACGTGTGATAGGAACCCGTACCCAGCTTCATAATTCGCTGGTTTCGTTCCCCGTGCTCCTCGGGCGACCCCATCATTTCGATATCGCGCATGTTCTTGCCCAGGAGTTCTTCCCGACCGTAACCCGACAGCAGGCAGTAGGCGTCGTTTACGTCCACGATGTGATCATGGACATCGGTACACCAGAAACAGCGGTGGGCCGCCCCCGTCAGTATGTCCTGCTGATCCCGACAGCGGGCCAGCGCGCTTACGTCCTGCACAACGCATAAAATGCCGGCGCAGCGACCTTCCCTATCAAACACCGGCCGCTTCGTGAAGCGCAGCCACCGCGGACTATCCTGAAAGCTGACGCGCGTCTCGAAGTTGGCCGGCGCCGCCGCTTGCAGTACCCGCACATCATCCTGATGGAAGATTTCGGCCAGTCGTCCGGGAAAGACCTCAAAATCGCCCCTTCCGCGAATTTCGTGTTCCGGCAGACCGGTGAAACGACAAAAGGCGCGGTTCGCCGCCTGATAGGTGTAGTTCGTCCCCTTGATGGCGTAGAGGTCGGGAGTTCCAGAAAGGATGGCGTCCAGCACGCTCCAGTACTGGGCAAGGGCCCGCTCCGCGCGGAACAACTCGTTACGCGCCGACTGGGCTTCGGCCAATTGCTTGCGCAATTGCTGCACCTCCCGCTGGAGGGCCGATTTTCGCTTGCCGGAATCCTTCATGAGAGTGGATGTAACGCCTTGGTTGGAGCCGGTGATCTCGGCAATATTCTACCTGTTCGTGTGGCCCGCGCCATAGTGTGTGCCGTTGCCATTCGCAGCGCCATTCCCCGGAATCGCGCCGTTCTCGTCACCAGAAAAGGGCAGTTCCCGTTGGGAATCTTCCGCGGCCATCCGCCCATCGAGGTTCAATGCGCTCATCCACTTGCTGGAGGGGCCCCGCTGGGCGTCGCCCGTGTTGATCTGCGTGAGTTCCGACTGCAGCGCGGAAACGGTCTGGTGCAGGAGTTGGGCCGTGCGAATCTTCTCCTGCTGTACCGCGTTCTCCTTCTGCTGGATGGTCTCCTGGAGGGAGCGGATCGTGGCCTGGGCCAGGGACAGCTCCCGCGCGGTTTCCTTTTCGCGAATCGTCGCATTCTGAAGTTGCGTCGTCAGGCTCTCATTCTCCGCATCCGTAATAGCCACCCGCTTCTTCGCCGTGTCCAGGTCCTGCGACAGGGCGAGCCGCGCGCTTTCGAGCTGCTGCCGTGACCGCTGCTCGCGCCCGATAAGTTCTTCCTTCTCCTTCAGCACGTTGGCCAGCGCGCTGTTCTCGGCCCGCGTGCCCTGCAGCGCGGCCTCCGTCGCGCGGACGCGGTTGTTCGCCGCGTCAATATCGCACTCCAGCCCCGTGCGCACGCTCTCAAACTGTTCCTTCTGGGCCGCCAAGTTCTGTTCGAGGCGTGAAAGGGCCCGGTTGGCGGATTCCAGTTCTCCCTCGCGTTGCTTCACCAGCGCCGCGCGCTGGGTAAGTTCATGCTCCCGCTGCTGAAGTACCGTCTCCACCTCTTCGTGGCGCGCCTTGGCCTGCCGGAGTTCCTCGCTGAAGTGCGCCTGGATTTCCCGCGCCTGGACGGTCAGCGCGGCAATGGCCGATTCCGCGTGATTGATGCGCCGCTCCGAGGCCAGGGCCGCGTTCTCGTGATCCCGAATCACGGCCTGCAATTGCTGGGCCGCCGCCTGTTCCTCATCGATCGCGCGAAGGAGCGACTGCTGTTCCTCCCGCGCCTGGGTCAGGCTGGCCGTGTATTCCGCGCGCTCCGTGGCAAGCAACTGCTCCAAGTTCGCGTAGCGCTGGCGGGTCGATTCCAAGTCCGCTTCCAGCGTCTCCAGCACGGCCATCCGACCGCGAAGTTCCTGCTCCAGCCCCTGTTGGGCCTGCTCATGGGCCGCGACCGTCGCCGTCAGACGGTCGCGCTCCTCAGTCACGGAATCATAGCGAAGCCGCAGGGCCTCCCGATCCTCGGAAAGTCGCGCCAATTCCTGCCGGCGGCAATCGAGGTCGGCTGAAGCCTCGACCAGGCTCCGGGCCACGTCGTCGCGCTCGGCCCGCAGCGACGCCAAATCCGTCGAGAGTGATTGTTCCCGCGCTTCGGAAAGGCGCAACGAGTCCAGGAGCGCCGCATTGGTTTGATGGGTGTGCTCCAGCGTGCTCGCCAGCAGGGCATTCTCCGAGCCCAGCTCCGCGTGCGCCACCCGAATCTGTTCCAGGGACGCGCGCACTTCCGAAAGGGCCACCCGCTCTCCCTCAAGCTCCGCCTCCAGTTGACCCGCCCGCTCCAGCAATTCGGCGCCGAGCCGGCCCGCGCGCATGAGTTCCTCCCGTACCGCGCTAAGCTCCTTCTCGATTTCGGCGATGGCAAAGTCGCGGTCGGCCAGTTGAGCCCGAAGCTCCCGCTCCGTCGCGTCCCGCTCGGTACGAAGCCCTTCCTGGAGGGATTCGAGTTCGAGTACGCGGTCCCGCAACTCGCCCTTTTCCTCGCCCGTAGTCCAGAGGCTTTCCCGCAGGGAGGCGATTTCCTCGTTGGCCCCGAGAATGGCCTGGTCGCGCCCTTCCAGCTCCGCGCGAAGTGCTTCGACGGTGTGATGTCCGTCGGATATTTCGCTCCGTGCCGCGTCCAATCGGGTCGCCAGCTCGTGCTCACGGACCCGCAGCGCCTCCAGGCGAGCCTCCGCGTCGGCAAGGTGGGAACGCGCCTCGGCCAGAGACTGAATCGTTACATCATAGCGCTCCGTCGCGGCGCTGAGGGCCTCGCCACTCGCCGCGAGGCGGCTTTCAAGTTCCGCGCCGCTCGCCGCAAGCTGGCTCTTCTCACGCTGGAGCATTTCTCCGTGAGCTCGGGAGGCCGCAAGTTCGCCGTCCCGCCGCTCCAGTTCCCGGGTCAACCCGGCCCGCTCCTGCTTCAGCTTCTCCAGCGTTTCCCTGTAGGAGGCGAGGGCCGACTGCACCTGTTCGTGCGCGTCCTGAAGCTGAAGGTAGTCCTCCTGACGCTGCTGGGCACAGCGGCTGGCTTCCTCAAGCTCCGCCTGGCACTGCTCGAAATTTTCCTGCAGGCTGCTGTGGGCCTGTTGCAGTTCGTTCAGCGACCGCGTGGTCTCATCCAGCAGCCGCGAGCTGTCCGCCAGGGCGCTCCGCAGGCCCGCCAGCGTCTCGATGAGTTGCTCATTCTCCCGACGGATTTCCCACGCCTGCTGCGCCATCTGGGATATGCGCCCTTCAAGACTTGACTTCTCTTCCAGAACCAGGCCCGATTCGACCGCGAGTGTGTCGCGCTCCCGGCCGATCCGCGCGATTTCGATTTGCAGGCAGCCGATCTCGTTCTGGTTCTCGAGAATCTGCTGCTGCGCCGACGCCAGGTGCGCTTCCCGCTCGGCAAGCACACTGCCCAGTTGCTCGAGCTCGCGCTGCTTCAGGGCCAGATCCGCCCGGGCATGCTGGTGCTCCGTCTCGGAATTCGCAAGGCGCTCGGACAGCGTCCCCACTTCATGCTCGCCGGTCAGAGCACGGCGCGTAAGCGCGCTCAACTCTTCCTGCAGTTCGGCCATGCGGGCATTCAGCGCCTCAATGCGGGCCTTGTCCCCGTCGGCGTCCCGTTGCTGTTCCTGGATCGTATCGCGGCAGGCCGCAAGCTCAATCTCCAGGGCGGACACCCGCGCCAGCGCTTCACGCGTATCCATGCGCGACTCGCCCAGGGAACGATCAAGCTGTTCCCGCTCCGCGCGCAGCACCGCGATTCGTTCCTCGGCCTGAAGCTTCTGCTGCTCCGCAAGGGAGTTGCGACGCGCCAGGGTCTCACGCTCCGACTGCATTTGCTGCAGCTCCGAGTCCCGCTTGCGCACCGCCTCTTTCAGCCGGGCAATGTCTTCCCTGGACTTGGCCAGCGCGCTGGATTCGCCCTGGCGGCGCGCCATGATTGTGGAGAGGGTATCCAGTTGATCCCGCGCTTCCGCAATCTGGCTGGTGAGCTGGTTGTGCGCCTGGGTTACTTCCTCGGTCCAGTTCGCAATGGTGTTTTCCAACTGCCCATAGACGGGGTCCCGTGACATGGTCTTCTTCCTCTGTTCCCGCAAAAGAACATCGTTCTCGCCTTCCCAAGTAATGCCTTTGCCAGATGCCCCGACGCAAAGGTACCAACCAGGCGCCTCATTACGCATTCTTAGCTATCGGCACCCAACAGAAAAAACTTTAACTATCCCCTTGGCGCAGCAAAGACTTACACGCCTTGTACCCTGTGCGCCTCCCCTGAACCCGGCGACCCGGAGGCGTTTCCGGTCCCAGAGAAACAGGTTGATTGTCCACCGAAGGGAGAATATAATGTAAACACAATACATGTTTAAGCCGCCCCATCATCCACCACCATCGGGAGTCAGCCAGACCATGAAAGTCTCAGCAATAGCCCTGTTTTCCCTGTGTGTCGCCGCCACGGTGGCCGCCGAACTTCAGTCCGTGGAGGTGGGGGGGGAAGTCCGCATACGCGGTCGCTTCTGGAATGACAACTACAGCAACGCCGTCAACGGCCCGGCCACCCCGCGCTATGTGGGATACAATTTTGCCAATCGCCCCCTGGGGCCCTTTGGTTTGAACAGCCGCTTCGACTTCGATGACGCCGGGCACGATCTCGCTTACGTGGAGCACCGGACACGCGTTCAGGTAAAGGCCGACTTCACCGATGACGTAAGCACCGTTATCGAATTTGAAAGCTTCGACATCTGGGGTACGGATTTCCGAAGCAACTACATTACCGGCGTAGACCGGGCGGGCGGCGGGGCCGGTTCGGTGTCGCTGTACCAGTCCTACATCGAAACGCGCAATACCCTGGGCTACCCGGTGCGATTGCGACTGGGCCGCCAGGAGATGAAGCTCGGCAAGGGCTGGCTGGTGGATGACATTACCACCGCGATCATCGGGCGCAGCTTTGACGGGGCGCGGCTAACTTATTCCAGTGGAGCCCTCGAGGTGGACGGCTGGGCCATGAAGCTGTCCGAGACCCTCGCGGGCGACGAAGATGCCGATTTCTACGGGGTCTACGGCACCTATAAGGGCCTGGAAGAGGCGAAGCTGTCGGCCTACTGGATGCTGGTGCGGGATGGCGTCGAAGCCAACGACACCACCCTGAGCGGCGCGGGGGAGTGGGTGGAGTCGTGGTTTGGTCTCGACGACTATGAGCCAAGCTACCTCCACACGATTGGAACGCGGGTGTTCGGGGCCTATGGCGCGTTTGACTATGATTGGGAACTGGCCTATCAATTCGGCGATGCGGACAACGTGGGCGCGCTCTTTGCCCCTGTGGTCTTCGGCGATACGGAAGCGGAACACGACAACCTCGCCACCGATCTGGAAGTGGGCTACACCCTGGACATCAACTGGCAGCCTCGCATCTTCCTGGGGGGCGCTCTCTTTGAAGGGGAAGACAACCGGGACTTCCGCTATCGTGACTGGCTTTTCCCCGGCGAAGGTCGTGCGAGCGTTTCCTTCAATACGCTCTTTATGGGTACACCTTACAGCTTGAATCTCGGTATCGGGCAGGAGTTGACCAACTTCTGGCAACTCCGGGCGGGTATCGGCGCCAAGCCCACGGAAAAGATCTCGTTGCTGTTTCGCGTGGCCCATTTTGAAATCGACGAAACTTTCGACACGCCGGTCTGGCCGGCCTTCGCCGCCTGGACCCGGGCCAACGACGACGACCTGGGCTGGACCACCTTCCTGATGGCCAAATACCAGTATAGCGCCGACCTTTCCATTGCACTGGCCTGGGAACACCTCTTCACCGGCGACGGCCTGGAAGAGGGCCAGTTCTTCGCCCGCAACGGCCTCGAATTCGTGGGAGGCACGGATGGTGAAGACGCGGACTACGTCCATTTTGATGTTCAGGTGAAATTCTAAGGAAACTCGGGGGCCAACAGACTTTGATGGCAGCCTCAACCTTCCCGGCGCGAACGGGTCAACCGGATCGCGCCGGGAAGCAGCGTTACCACGGCGGGCAGATATCCCACGAATTCCCCATCAACTTCCACTTCCACCACCTCGTCGGCCTGGATCTCGACGCGGCTGCCGCGCACATACTTCACCACGTCGCGTCGTTCGCTGAGCCGTCCCGTGTAGAGCTTGGGCAGGGTCCGCAGGGCATCCAGGAATCCGATCGGGCCCACGTGGAAGCAGTCAAACAGTCCATTGTCCAGTCGGGCATGGGGCGCAAGCAGCAGGCCGCCGGCATCGTAGCAGCCCTTCGCGATCGCGAAGTCGAGGGTAGGCCCTTCAATTCGAAGTACCTCGCCAATCTGGATCTTCATCTCTTTGGGTCGGTAGCGAGTCAGCGTCACGAGAATGGCCCGCAAGTAGGACAGGAATCCACCCGGAGCTTTGCTGTGCTCGTTCACGAAGCGGCAGGCGGAAGCCCCTATGCCGATGTGGGCAATGTTCAGGAAATAGATCCTGCGCGTCTCGCCCCCGTAGGTCAGGGGGCAGGTGATGCACCCCACATCGGCGTGCAAGACCTCGCTATCCTTGAGAGATGTGATGCCCTGCAGCCCCGGTGCGATACCCAGCACTTTGGCGAGGTCGGAGCCCGTCCCCATGGGCAGTACCGTCAGGCGTGCTTCGGGATTGATGGGACTGCCGTCCTCAAACCAGCCATTGACCACTTCAAAGTGGGTGCCATCGCCACCCGCCGAAATAATGTGGTCGTAGCCCTCCCGCAGGAGGGCACGGGCCATTTCGGCGCCATGCCCGGGCCCCTCCGTGGGACAGTACCTCATGGGGCCGACCATCTCGCGCAGGGCCGACTGCTGCGCCCGCCAGCGGCGCTCGCAGCGCCACTGGCCCGCCCGGGGATTGACGATGGCCGCCGTCTTCACGGGTGCCTCAGACTCGCACGTCGGAAGAAACGCCCGCGCGGTCCTTGTTCCGATCCAGGATGGGGTCGATTTCGCCCTCAATGAATTCGACGACCTGCATGGGCGCGCGACCGACAAACTCCTTGAGATCGATGCTTGCGTGGATTTCTTCCAGTGTCATTCCGATGGCGGGGTCGCCAGCCAGGCGTTCGAGCAGGTCATTGTCCTTGCCTTCTTCCTTCACCACCGCGCCAGCCTTGTGGCTGTGGGTGCGGATGACCTCGTGGAGCTCCTGGCGATCGCCACCGCGCTTCACCCCGGCCATGATAATGTTTTCCGTGGCCATGAAGGGCAACTCGGCCCAGAGGTGCTTCTCGATGACCTTCGGATAGACCGCCGGATTCTCCATCACGTTGAGATAGAGGTTCAGCACGCCGTCCGCCGCGAGGAAGGCCTCGGGCAGGCTCAAGCGGCGGATCGCGGAGTCGTCCAGGGTGCGCTCGAACCATTGCGTCGCCGTGGTGAACTCGCTGTGCAGCGGCTGCACCATGAGGAAGCGGGAGAGGGCGCAGGCTCGCTCGCAGCGCATGGGATTACGCTTGTAGGCCATGGCGGAGCTGCCCACCTGAGTGGACTCGAAGGGCTCTTCGATTTCCTTCAGGTTTTGCAGCAGGCGCATATCCGTCGCGAACTTGTGGGTACTTTCGCCGATGCCCGCAAGTACGCGGAGCACCAGCGTGTCCACCTTGCGCGGATAGGTCTGCCCCGTGACGCCATAAGAGCTCTTGAAGCCGAGCTTCTCGGCTACGAGCTGATCGAGCTTACGCACCTTGTCGGAATCGCCGTCGAAAAGGGCCATGAAAGAGGCCTGGGTGCCCGTGGTGCCTTTTACGCCCCGGCAGCGCAACCGCGCCAGGATGTCTTCGAGATCTTCCACATCCATCGCCAGATCCTGAGCCCACAGGCACGCGCGCTTGCCCACCGTGACCACCTGCGCGGGCTGGTAATGCGTGAAGCCCAGCGTGGGGAGGTCTTTCCACTTCAGCGCGAAGACTTTCAATCGCGCCAGCACTGCCACGGCCTTCGCCAGAATGAGCTCCAACGACTCGCGGATCTGGATCAGGTCCGTATTGTCGCCCACGAAGCAACTCGTTGCGCCGAGGTGAATAATCGGTTTCGCCTTCGGGGCGATCTCGCCCAGGGCGTGAATGTGCGCCATCACATCGTGTCGTGTCTGGCGCTCGTAGGCCGCCGCCTTCGCGAAGTCGATGTCTTCCAGGTGCTCGCGCAGTTCCGCTATTTGCTCGTCGGTGATATCGAGACCCAGCGCCTGCTCCGCCTCCGCCAGCGCCAGCCAGCAGCGACGCCACGTGGAAAACTTCTTCTGGGCGCTCCAGATCTGCGCCATCTCGCGCGTGGCAAAGCGTTCCACCAGGGGGGATGTGTATACGTCGTTCATGAAAATACCTCAGTGAGGGTAAGTGTGAAAAATCACGATCCAGAATTTCACGGACAACAGCGACGGCAGCGACAACAGGAGGAAAAATGGTGATGGTGCGCTCTCGTCGGTAGGCCTTTGATCTGCCGTCCCTGTCGTCGCTGTTGTCCGTTTAACCCAGGGTCGGCTACCTCAGGCCTGCGAAGCATCCGTAGCCAGCAGGTCAAAGCCCGCGCCATTGTCCAGCGCGGCCACTGCCGTCACGGGATTCGTCCGCTCGGCGAAGACGCCTTTGCCCAGGATAAAGGCGCAGGCTTCTTCGGTGTTGGTCGCGTCGTAGACTCCGGATTGTGTCAGCGAAATCGAATTCTCTTCGTAGGTCGAGACATAGAAAAACTTGCCCGGTTCCAGCGGCATTCTGCGCACTTCGATGCCGTCGTGGCGCACCACGGCCAGCCAGGCCGATCCATCGCGCGCATCGGCCACGGCGCTGATCCGGGGCGTATTGTAGTCGTCCTTTTCAAAGTCCATTGCAAGACTTACGACGGCCAGGGCATCGCGCACCGGAAGGCCCTGGGCGATCTTCTCCGCGATGGGGTCGGTCTGTGAGCCGTTCGTCACCACGGCCACGCGCCCGTCGCACACTACCCGCACGCAGTTATAGGCGATGTAGGGATTCTTGTGGATATCTTCCTCGAAACCCGCTTTCGGCACGATGGAGACTTTGTTCGCGCCGGGTACCGCCGTGCGGTTGGGAAAAGAGCGGCTGGAAACGCGGTATACCGCCCCCAACTTGCCTTCGGGGGTCTGGACCACGCTGACGATACGACCGATATACATGAAAAAATGACTCCTCTTCGCGGGGACGGTGGGGGATAGAGCACATAGTATAACGAATTGCGGGCGGAATGGACAATCGGCAATGGACAATGAACAGTTGACAGTCGCCCGTTGTCCGTTGCCCGTTGTCCGTTGCCCGTTGTCCGTTGTCCGTTGTCCGTTGTCCGTTGTCAACTGTCAACTGTCAACTCCCACATTGCCTCGCCGCACCTCGATGTGCTTTTATAGCCCCAGCAGAAAGGCGGCCAGCGTGAACGACAGCAGTACCCTCAAACGAACCCTCGGGCCCATGGCGCTGATTATCTATGGCGTAGGCGATATCCTAGGCGCGGGAGTCTATGCCCTGACGGGGAAGGTGGCGGCGCTGGCCGGCGAGGACGCGTGGCTGGCCTTCGGGGTGGCCATGGTGGTCGCGGCGCTGACGGCCTTTTCCTACGCGGAGTTCAGCGCGCGCCATCCACACGCCGGCGGCGCGGCCTATTTCCTCACTCGGGCCACGCGCCGCCCCGAAGTGCCCGTGTTTATCGGCTGGCTCGTGCTTTGTTCGGGCATGGTCTCCATGGCGGCGGGCTGTCGTGCTTTCGCGGGTTACCTATGTACGCTGCTGCCCTTCCTGCCCAACGAAGCGGTTGTCGTCGCCTTTCTCGCCTTTACCGGCTTCGTCGCGTTCTGGGGAATCCGAGAAAGTTCGACCATGAACATCGTATGCACGATCATGACGTTGCTGGGCCTGGCCATCGTGATTGGTGCCGGGTTCGCCTATGTTATGGGCGGACATGCTCCGGTGGGCGTACCGACCAACGGGGAAGGGGTGCCGAGTCCCCGTGCGTGGCTGGGCATCGCCGCGGGGGCTGCCCTGGCCTTCTACGCCTTCATCGGCTTCGAGGATCTGGCCAATGTGGCCGAGGAGGCTAAGAGTCCGGAGCGCAATCTGCCGCTCGCCATAATCGTCGCCATGGGCGTCAGTGGACTCATCTACATGCTGGTGGCCTGGGTGGCCACGCGGATTATCCACCCCGCCATGTTGAGCGGTTCCGAGGCGCCCTTGCTCGATCTGGTGGGGGTGGCCGCGCCCGCCGTGCCCGCCGTCTTATTCACCATCTTCGCTTTGTTCGCCGTGGCGGATACCGCGCTCATCAACTGCGTCATGGGATCGCGCCTCCTCTTCGGCCTCGCCCGCGAAGGCTTGCTGCCCGCGCCGCTGGGCGCCGTGCACCCCGCGAGGCGTACGCCCCATATCGCGATCCTGTTCGTCCTTGCGCTGGTGCTGTGCCTCGCGGTAATGGGCACCATCGAAGGACTCGCGGGTACTACGGCCGCGTTGCTGCTCACCGTGTTCGCCTTTGTCCATGCCGCGCTCCTCGTGGTGAAATGGCGGGAACGCGATCACACCGGCTTCCAGACTCCGACTGTCGTGCCGGTGCTGGGGCTGGTCACCTGTCTGGTTCTCATTGGTTTTGCCCAGGGAACCTCGCTGGCGCTCGCCTGCGGGATTCTCGCGGTGGGCCTGGCGCTCGCGGCGTGGCGGGGGTGGGCGAACAGGAAGTGCAAAAAAATGCCTCGAAACTAACAACCCGTTGCGAAAGTCGCGCGAAGGCGAGAACGAGGAATCTTGCCCGAAGTCAAAGCGTGAAACCGCGGGAAATACCAGTATTTTCAAGGTTTCGCAACGCGGAATTCGGGCAAGTAGACCGTTCGCAGCCCGCGTTCGAGTTTTGCAGCGGGCTGCCAGGCCCGATACGCTTTTCCCTTCCCCCCAAAAAACAAAACCCAGAGAGGTGGCGCTCCTTGCGGAACGCCACCCCTGGGCAATGGGGGAGACACTTGGGAGGTGCCTCCTTGGAGAGCCGTTTCAACTGTGCAGGACCACAAGGATCCTGGAAGTTATCATTCATCAGTGGTCAGCCGATGGCCGCCATTCCCGTTTCACCGGTTCGGATGCGAATGCACTGTTCAAGGGGGACA
Source organism: Candidatus Hydrogenedentota bacterium (assembly GCA_016791475.1). NCBI lineage: Bacteria > Pseudomonadati > Candidatus Hydrogenedentota > Candidatus Hydrogenedentota bacterium. Next base: position 29,486 of record JAEUWI010000039.1, on the reverse strand, counting down.
ACGAAGATCTTCCCATCACCGATCTTGCCGGTCTTCGAGCCGCGAATGATGGCGTCGATGGTGGGCTTCACAAAATCCTCGTTCACCGCAATCTCCAGCCGGATTTTTTTCAACAGATTCACCTCCACATCCACACCGCGGTAGGACTCGTGATAGCCGCCCTGCTGGCCGCAACCCAGAGAGTTGGTGACCGACATCTTCGTCACCCCGGCCTCATAGAGGCTCTGCTTAACCGAGTTCAATTTCTCCGGCTGGATATAGGCCACGATCAACTTCATTCGATCGAATCTTCCTCCAGTTAAGAAAACATTGGCGCGTTATTGGTTGTTGAATATCTGGAAGCCGGAATAGGCCTCCATGCCGTGCTCGCCCACATCCAGCCCGGCGATCTCCTCGTCTGACGACACCCGCAATCCCACGGTATACTTGAGCGCCAGAAACAGGATCAGCCCGGTCCCGAAGGCCCACGCGAATATCGCGGCGGCGCCGAGGGCCTGAACCCCCAACTGGTGGAGGCCGCCGCCATAAAAGAGACCCGACTCGAGGTTAAAGAGTCCGCACGATATCGTTCCCCAGAGCCCGCATACGCCGTGGACGCTGATGGCGCCCACGGGATCGTCCACCTTGAGTACCCGGTCGATATAAATGATGCTCAAAACCACCAACACGCCGCCGATGAAGCCCAGCGCTATCGCGCCCACGGGGCTCACCGAATCACAGGGAGCCGTTACCGATACCAGTCCCGCAAGAACCCCGTTCAGCGTCATGGAACCTTCGGGCTTCTTGAAAATGACCCAGGCCGTAAACATGGCGCCCAGCGCACCGGCGGCCCCGCCCATATTCGTCGTCACGGCAATGTAACCAATCATGCCGTCGCCCGTTGTCGTGCTGCCGGCGTTGAAACCGAACCACCCCAGCCACAGGATGAACACCCCCAGCGCACCAAGGGCCATGTTGTGCCCCGGGATGGCGCGGGCCTTGCCATCGGGCCCGTACTTGCCGATTCGCGGACCGATAACAATGGCCCCGGCCAGCGCCAGCCAGCCCCCCACCGAATGCACCACGCTCGAGCCGGCAAAATCCAGAAAACCCAACGATTCCAGCCAGCCCGAGGTCCCGGAAGTGTAAAGACTGTTCCAGGCCCAACTACCCGAAACGGGATAGATCACGGCGGAGATGACGAGGCTGTAAATCAGGTAGCTTATAAACCGGGTGCGTTCCGCCATGGCGCCCGAAACGATCGTGGCCGCTGTGGCGGCGAAAACGGTCTGGAAGATAAGAAAGGTGAAGGGCCACTGCGTATCAAAGGTGTCACCGTAGGGCGCGAGATCCAGCATAAAGTCCGACAGGCCGAACCATCCCGTCGTATTGCCGCCAAACATGACCCCGAAGCCCACGACGAAGAAGGCGACGGAGCCTATGCAGAAATCCATCAGATTCTTCATGATGATGTTGACCACGTTCTTCGCGCGGGTAAAGCCCGTCTCAACCATCGCGAAGCCGGCCTGCATGAAAAACACAAGAAAGGCCGCCACACAGGTCCAGACCATGTTCAGATTCGCCTGGAGTTCGTCCGCCGTCAGCGCCACGGCGCCGCCCGCGACGTCCTCCTGCGCCGACCCGTCGGGCATTGCCCCGAGCAGGCAATACGCCAGCAATACGCTGGCGAGTATCGTTCTTAGTTTTCCCATGCCCAGACTCTTTCTTTTCCCCGAACGCCACCCTGGTACGTGCCCCGGAAGTGCCGGGGTCAGACCAAATGGTGGGGGGAATCGATCTAAACTAATTACCGATACAACTATCTGGCACTTGCTGCGTTGCCGGGAACGCCTGTTGCTCCCGCACAAAAAGCGGTGGGGTGCGTACCCGAATCTCCTCGCTCAGCGAGGAGGACAACACGCAACACCGCAACGTAACAGCAAGGTGCATGCCAGTGCCGCAAAACCGGGCGTGACGCGGGTACGGGTGGGGGTGAATCGGGGAAAACTACCGGCGACCCCACGTTCCAGTGGAATTCCACCCGCTGATCCAGCCGGGACGAATGCTCGTGTATGTCGGCTTTTCACGGCAGCGTTCTCATCAGGACCACCATCCGGTAGGATTGAAGCAGGCTCCTACCCGCGCGTACGAATGAATAGCCGCGCCGGATCAATCCTGGACCGCGTAACGAATCCCTCGGCAAGCAGGCTATGTCTCTGGCCAACTCCGACAACGCCACACTCGCAACGGGGAGAGAAGCGCTTCGTTTGGGAATGAGAGCGGGGGGAAGCGCCGCCCCATCGCGCGGGAAGAAACACCTCGGAAATGCTTTACTTTCAGTCGCTTACAAGACGATCTCACTGTCGCCTGCATTTTCCCTTGACAGGATAGGAATCCGGGGCTATAATCCACTATATTTTTATTCAGTGCTTAAATTTTCAGCCAAATATTGACCCCGCCTTGGGAAGGAACTCGCAGTGATGGAGCGTCGAATCGTTCATATCGATATGGATGCCTTCTTTGCATCCGTCGAAGTCGCACGCGATCCCGCCCTCGCCGGAAAACCCCTCATCATCGGGGGAGCCTGGGAAGACCAGCGGGGCGTGGTGTCCACGGCCTCCTACGAAGCGCGAAAGTTCGGCGTCCATTCCGCCATGTCCCTGGCCCAGGCGAAAAAGTTATGTCCTGGGGGTGTCTTCATGCGGGGCAACTACGAGCACTACCGGGAAGCGTCGAGCAAGGTGAGGGCTATCCTCGAGACGGTCACGCCCGTCGTCCAGATGGCCTCCATTGATGAGGCCTACCTCGACGTGACCGGTTCCCAGCGGCTCTTCGGGGGCGATGAAGGCATCGCCGCCTATCTTAAATCGGAAATCAAAGCGCAGACGAAGCTGCCCTGCACCGTGGCCATATCGCCGAACAAACTGGTGTCCAAGGTGGCTTCGGACGAGGGCAAGCCCAACGGCTACGTCCGGGTGGCCGCCGGGGAGGAGGCTTCCTTCCTGGCGCCCCTGGCCGTCCGCAAGCTCCCCGGTGCCGGTCCCCAGACCTGCGCCGCCCTCGAGCGACTGGGTATCCGCACGCTGGGCGATCTGGCCGCCGCCAGCCTCGGCACCCTGGAGCGCGCCTTCGGCCACCAGACCGCCATCGGTCTACAGCGCCGCGCCCGGGGCATATCCACGTCGGAGGTGGAGGTGGAACGGGCCCCCAAGTCCATCAGCCGCGAGACCACCTTCCCCGAAGATGTGCTTGAGTGGCCCCAGGTGGAACAGACCCTGGCCTATCTTACGGAGCGGTGCATGTTCACCCTGCGCGAAGAGGGCCTGGAGGCAAAACGGGTCACACTGAAGGTGCGCTACAGCGATTTTGAGACGAAAACTTTTGCGCACACCCTGCCCGAGCCCACCGCGGTTGATGCGGAGGTCATTGGAGCCCTGCGCGAGCTTGTGGCGAAGGGCAAAGCCCGGCGGGCCCGTATCCGGCTTATCGGAGTGGGGCTCGACCAGCTTCGCTACAACCAGCACCAGTTGCCCCTCTTCGGGGGAAAGAACAATGAGAAATGGGAGAAGGTCCTTGAGCAGGCGGACGCCGTGCGCGGAAAACACGGCTTCAACAGCCTGCGCACAGGGAAGTCCATCGGTCTCGGCCGCGAGGTGACCCTGGCGACCCCGTCCCTGTCGCGATAACACGGAGGGCGCCGTGGCGGTCGGCCCGAAAGGGTACGGTACGGCGGCGTGGCCTCCGGCTAATGATAGAAAATAACACGAGCATCAATCAGGAGACACTGTCATGAGAAACAGCATCGCTTACATGATGATTTTCCGCAACCACGTCCGCTTTTTTGTCCGAAACCAGATCGCCGCCCGGCGTTTCGACGCCTGCGACGATATTGAGGCCCAGCCCTCCTGGCAGTGAGTGCGCACCGGACGCGCTCGTTGAAGCTATCGGTCCAGTACCGAATAGTCCACCGGCTGGTGCACCCCTTGCTCCAGGAAGCGCGCCACAATGTAGAAAAAGTCGCTCAGGCGGTTTACGAAGGCCAGGATCAGGGCCGCATCGAAGCCGGGTACGCTTTCCTTCAAGCCCACAAGGGCGCGCTCGAGTTCTCGGGCGACCGTCGCGGTGATATCGGCCTGTGCGGAAAGCAAGTTGGACGCCGAGGCGATGAAGGACCTGGGCAAGGTTATGCGTTCCTCCAGCGCCGTCTGAATCGCCTCCAGCTTATCCAGGTGCGCAGGGCCCAGATCGGCCACGCGATATTCCGGATGGGCGCATTCAGGGTCATTTACCTGGGTGCCGATAAGGAAACAGGCATGCAGCAACCAGAAAAGAGGTTCCAGCACCTCTCGCTGCTCTTCGTCGCCCTGTTCCATGACTTGAAGTCGAAGCAGGGCGGTATGCGCGCGCAAAGAGTCCAGCTTGCCGGTCGCCTCAAGGATGGGGTGGGACTTGGGGAGGCGCTGGCCGCCCAGAATGAGGGTTGTGCCGGTGTCGCCGCGCTTCGTGGTTACGGGGGATGCCATAGAGGGTACTCCTTGGGCTGATACTACGCGACGCGAATGCCCACGGGGCAGTGGTCGGAGCCGGTGACGTCCTGGAGGATGAAGGCGTCCTTCACCCGTGGCATGAAGTCCTTGTTGACCAGGTGATAGTCAATTCTCCAGCCGATGTTCTTCTCGCGGGAACGGGCGCGGTAGGACCACCAACTGTACTGGTCCGGCTCAGGATGGAAATGGCGGAAAGTGTCCACGTAACCGTGCTTCAGAAACGCGGTCATGGCGTCCCGCTCTTCAATGTAGTAGCCGGCGCTGTTCTCGTTGTCCTTCGGTCGCGCCAGGTCGATGGCCTGATGGGCGATATTCATATCCCCGCACAAAATGACATTCTTTCCCGCCTTCACCAGCTTGTTCGCCTGCTTCGCGAGGGTCTTGCAGTAGTCCAGTTTATAATCCAGCCGCGCCCGCTCCGCCTGACTGTTGGGCCAGTAGCCGTTCAAGATGGTGAACTGCTCAAACTCCAGGACTTGGACGCGCCCTTCGTCGTCAATATGATCCACCCCGGACACGCCCGTTGAAATCACGTTGATGCCATCCCGCACAAAAGCCGCCGTGCCGCTGTAGCCCTTCTTCTTCGCCGGATTAAAGTACGTCGTATAGCCTGCTGGCCGCAAAATGGACTCCTCCAGATCTCCCGGTAGCGCGCGCGATTCCTGAATGCACAGGATGTCCGGCTGAGCACGCTCGAACCACTCCATGAAGCCGTTCTTTAATACGGCGCGAAGTCCGTTTACATTCCAGGAAAGTACAGTGGTCATATCTCGAATCCTCGGGGAAGGCAGTGGGGGAGGGGTTGCCTGCGAAGCATACTGGGCGGAGGCCCGAAAATTCAATATCCAGGCTCGGCGGCCTGGAAGGAGCCCATCGGACGGATCGGACTGATCTGATCGGTCCAATCCGTCTGATCGGTCGGATCCACTTTTCATCATCGCAAGGATGGCCGCCACCATTGTACAATGAAGCCCAAGGAGCCTGACGCACTATGCCCAACCGAGCCGCCGCCGTGGCGGGCCAGTTTTATCCCGCCGCGCCCGACAAACTCCGCAGCGTCGTCGCCCGTTGCCTCGCGGATGCGGAAACGGCGCCCGCGCCGGAGTGTGTCACCGCGATTGTCGCACCCCACGCGGGCTACCCCTATTCCGGTCCCACGGCGGGTTGTGCCTTTCGCCGCATTCAGGGCATGGCGCCCCGGCGGGTCGTTTTGCTCGGCCCCTCGCACCACTATCGGTTTCGCGGGTTCTCCCTCTATACCGAAGGTGCTTTCGATACCCCACTGGGCGCCGTACCGGTGGACGGCGACTTCATGGCGAAGCTCGCCGGACAGTTCCCCAACACCTGCCCCGAGGCCCACGTTCCTGAGCACGCTCTGGAGGTGGAACTGCCCTTCCTGCAAACCGTACTTGCGCCGGGCTTCATGATCGTGCCGGTGCTCTTCGGCGACTACCCGACTCCGGAACACCACGCGCTGGCCGAATCCCTGGCGGAACACCTCGCACCGGGCGACCTCATTCTCGCCTCCACCGACCTCTCTCATTTTCTCACCGAGACCGAAGCACACCAGATCGACCGCCACTCCCTGGACACCGTCCTCGCGGGTGATCCCGAGGCCCTGACCACCGGCCTGCGCGATGGCTCCTATGCCCTCTGCGGCGGTACCGCGGTGGTGGTTGCCCTGGCCGCCGCCAATCTGCTCAGTGCAAGGTCCCGCACCGAGTGGGACTACCGCACCAGCGCCTGGGCCACCGGCGACCCCAGCCGCGTCGTGGGCTATGGTGGCCTGACGCTCGAACGCGCGGGCTGAATCCTGAGCGTATTGGACGGCGGGACCGCGACGCGCCCCAAGGGGACCGTCTCCCGCTTTCGCAACGCGGGACGATCCCGAAGGACCTGAATTGTCCATCAAGCGCCCGCCGCGTTATAGTGAGCGCGAATCGAAGCAACCAAGGGGAGACCAAATGACCATCACCGTAAACACCATTTGCCAGGCTATGGATTCCTGGGCTCCCCAATCCCTCGCATACGAATGGGACAAGGTTGGCCTGCAAATCGGCGAACCCGGCATGCCGGTGGAGCGGGTTCTCACCTGCCTCACGATTACCGCCGCCGCCGCCGCCAGGGCCGAGCAGTGGGGCGCCCAGATGATCGTGGCTCACCACCCGATTCTTTTCAGTGCCCTCAAGACCCTCCGCACGGACGATCCCCACACCCGACTATGCCTCCGCCTCGCCGCGCGCAACATCGCCTGCTTCGCCGCCCACACCAACCTCGATGTCGTCCCCGGCGGCGTGAACACCCTCCTTGCCGAAACCCTTGGCCTCCAGAAAATCATCCCCCTGGTTCCCAGCCCGAAGGCGGGCCAGGTCAAGCTTGTGACCTTCGTACCCGAGACCCACCTCGCAACGCTCCGCGAGGCCCTGTCTCAGGCGGGCGCGGGCGTCATCGGCGACTACGCGGAATGTACCTTCAGCAGCCACGGCACCGGCACCTTTCGCCCCGGAGCCGGCGCAAATCCCTTCAGCGGGCAAGTCGGCAAGCTGAACGAAGAGCCCGAGCTTCGCTTGGAGATCCTCGTCGCCAAAGCCACGCTCCCGCAGGCGCTCCAGGCGCTTCGCGCCGCCCATCCCTATGAAGAACCAGCCTGCGACATCGTTTCCCTCGAAAATCGCGACGCACGCTTTGGCCTCGGCGCCCGGGGAACCCTTGCGCGGCCCGCGACGCTTCGCGATTTCGCCGAATCCGTACGCCAGGCCCTGAAGCTGAGCCACGTGCGCATCGTCGGCGATCCCCGTCGCAAGGTCCAGCGTATCGCCGTCTGCGGTGGCGCCGGTGGGGGCGAAATTCCATCAATTCCTCGCGATATCGATGTCTATGTCACAGGCGACCTCAAGTATCACGAGGCCGATGCCGCCCAGGAACGCGGCCTCGCCCTCATCGACGCAGGTCACGACGGCACCGAGCGCAACATCGCCGCCGCCATTGCGAAGTACCTCAAGAAGGTGGTTCCCGGCCTCGAGGCGAAGGCCTTTGTCGAAACTGAGATTTTCCAGCTCGTGGCGCCCCCGCCGTAACTGAGGAAATCCGGGCGAGTTGTATTTCTATCGGATCGAAAACTTCTGTGCAACTGCCATTCCGTCTCCCCCGCGTGGGTAAATAGTTGATATCACCCTAATCAGCCATTAGGATGAAGGGTGTTCCGGTGACCGGTCGGGGGATCGGGCGCGGGACACGGAAGAGACGGATATGCGAGAGACAACCCGGGGACGTACCCGCAGCTTCACCAACTCCTTGCCCCCGCACATCCGTGCCCGGAGCGCGGTGCGATTCAACTGCGGCGGAGCCCTTTCCCGCGACCTCCTCGGCGCGATGGGTATTCTCGGCCTCGCTCTGATAATCCCAGTGCTTGCGAGGTCGGCTTCAATCGATCTGCGTGTGGTCGCTTTCGCGGGCTGGACCGCGGCCGGACTCGCGCTGTTCATTCTTTGGCGGGCTCGTTCCGGCACCCACGCCCGCACCGTGGAACTCCTGGAAAGCGTGCAGGCCCGCCGTGACCAGTTCTTCATGAGCCCGGCCATCATGCTCCTGATCTCCCCGAAAGAAGGCCGTATAGTCGACGCCAATCAGGCGGCCCTCGCGTTTTACGGCTATCCGGCGGAAAAACTCCTGGCGATGCGCATTGCCGATATCAACCTCCTCCCTGAGGAGGAAGTGCTGCGCGCCATGGCCTCCGTCGGGGAAAATCAGAGCAGACACTTCGATTTCAAACACAGACTGGCGGACGGCTCCATCCGGGATGTGGAGGTGTCAACACGCCTGACCCGCATCGCTGGCCGCCCCATGCTGAACTCCACGATTCACGATGTGAGCGCACGCCGGCTATCCGAGGTTTCGCTGAACAAAGCCCTCACGCGTTACCACACACTGCTCGAAACCGTCAGCGATGGCATCCATGTACTCAATGAGGAAGGGGAACTGGTCGAAGCAAGTTCGTCCTTCTATCGCATGCTGGGCTATGAACCGGGAGACCCCGGCCTGCGCCATATCTCGGATTGGGAATCGCGCTGGGCCCCGGGAGAGTACCGACCCCTCATGGCCGACTGGCTGGAGCGGTCCGAGTGCTTCGAAACGCGCCATCGATGCCGGGACGGGCAATCCATAGACGTGGAAATCAACCTGCGGGGGATCACCATTGAGGGGAAAAACTTCCTTTATGCGTCCTCGCGCGACATCTCCGAGCGCAGGAGAATGCTGGAGAATCTCAGTAAACTCTCCAAGACCGTCGATCAGAGTCCCGTATCCATCGTCATCACGAATGTGGCGGGGGACATCGAATATGTCAACCCCAAGTTCACGGAGATTACCGGGTACACGCCCGAGGAAGCGATTGGACAGAATCCGCGCGTACTGAAATCCGGCGACAAAGCCCCCGAGGAATACCGACAGCTCTGGGAGAACATCACCGCGGGCCACGAATGGCGCGGGGAATTCTGCAATAGGAAAAAAAGCGGTGAAGTCTACTGGGAGCGCGCGCTCATCTCCCCAATTCGGGACAGCGCAAACACCATCACCCACTTCCTGGCAATTAAAGAAGATATCACCGCGAGCAGGAGAACGGAAATGGCGCTCCGGGAGAGCGAGGCCCGCCTGCGCTCCATCACCGATGCCGCGCGCGATGCCATTCTGATGTTGACCCCGGACGGGCAGATTTCCTTCTGGAACCCCGCCGCCGAGCGCATTCTCGGATATACACGGGCCGAGGCCCTGGGCCAGGACCTCCAGTCCCTCCTGTCGCCCCGACACTACCGCGCCGACCAGGAGTTCGCACTCGCCGCCTTCCTCCAGGAGGGGCAGGGCGCACCGAGCGGCAAGGCCCTCGAACTCGAGGTGCGCCGCAATGATGGCGAGGCCATCCCGGTCCAGCTTTCTCTGTCGGGGATCCAGATGGAGGGACGTTGGCACGCCGTGGGGCTGCTCCGGGACATCACCGAGCAGAAGCGCGCGGAAGAAGCCCTCGTACTGACGAATCAAAATCTGGAAGCCGCCACCGCCCGCGCCAGTGAAATGGCGATTCGCGCGGAATCCGCCAGCGCCGCCAAGAGCGAATTCCTGGCGAATATGAGCCACGAAATCCGGACACCCATGAACGGCGTCATCGGCATGATCGGCCTCCTCATGGATACCGAACTCGATGCGGAGCAGCGGCGCTATGCCGAGATTGTCCGCGCCAGCGGGGAATCCCTGCTCAGCCTGCTTAATGATATTCTGGATTTTTCCAAAATCGAAGCCGGTCGACTCGACCTCGAAATGCTGGATTTCGACCTGCTCAGTCTGCTGGATGATTTCGCCGCCACCCTCGCCAGTCGGGCCCGCGAGAAGAAGCTGGAACTCTACTGCACGGCCGATCCGGAGGTGCCCGTGCTCCTCCGCGGAGACCCCGGTCGCCTGCGCCAGGTCCTCCACAACCTCGCCGGGAACGCCCTCAAGTTTACCGAAGCCGGCGATGTGGTCATCCGTGTTTCGAACGTGGAAGAGCGCGACGACGGCGTCACACTTCGTTTTTCGGTGCGGGATACCGGCATCGGTATCCCCGAAGAGAAGAAAGGGATACTCTTTGATAAGTTCAGCCAGGTGGACGCGTCCACCACACGGGTCTACGGCGGCACCGGGCTGGGACTCGCCATCTCGAAGCAACTGGCCGAGCTGATGGGCGGGGAAATAGGCGTGGAAAGCACCCCGGGCGTCGGCTCCACGTTCTGGTTCACCGCCCGCCTCGGCAAGCAGTCCCCGGAAGCGGCCCAGACCGCACCGCCGCCCCCCGAGCTCCGCGGCGTCCGCGCACTGATTGTCGACGACAATGAAACCAGCCGGGAGATTCTCGCCACACGCCTGCTTTCCTGGGGCATGCGCCCCGAGGCGGAAAGAAGCGGAGATCTGGCCGTGGAAGCGCTCCAGCGGGCCGCGCACAACCAGGATCCCTACCGGATCGCCGTGATCGACATGCAGATGCCCGGAATGGACGGCGCGGCCCTCGGGCGGACAATCCGAGAGGATGCGCACCTGAGCGACACCCGGATGGTCCTCCTGACTTCCCTCGGGGCCCGGGGCGACGCGCGACGTTTTCAGGAAATCGGCTTCGCCGGATACGCCACCAAGCCAATACAGCATCAGGAGTTGCGCGACGTCCTGTCCCTCGTGCTCTCCGGCGAGCCCGGTGCGGCGAGCCGCCCGATCACGACGCGCCATTCGGCCCGCGAAACGGCACTGCGATTTCAGGGCCGCAAGGCGCGCATCCTGCTCGCGGAAGACAACATCACCAACCAGCGCGTCGCTCTCGGAATCCTGAAACGCCTGGGCCTCAGCGCCGACGCCGTCGCCAATGGCGCGGAAGCGGTCCGGGCGCTCGAAACACTGCCCTACGACATTGTACTCATGGATGTGCAAATGCCCGAGATGGACGGGATCGAGGCGACCCGACAGATCCGCACCCCGGAGTCCGCAGTTCCAAACCACCAGATTCCCATTATCGCCATGACGGCCCACGCCCTTCAGGGCGACCGGGACAACTGCCTGAAAGCGGGAATGAACGACTACGTATCCAAGCCCGTATCCCCCCAGGCCCTGGCCGCCGCGTTGGAAAAATGGCTTCCGCCGGAAATTGCCGCGCGACCTGTTGGACGGTTGGAAACAAGGGCGACAAGCGCCGCAAGCCGCGTGGATGTCCAAGTCTTCGACCGAAAAGGCATGATGTCGCGCCTCATGGACGATGAAGAAATTGCGCGGAATGTGGTCAAATGCTTCCTGGAAGACATGCCGCGCCAGCTTCAAGCCCTGCGCGATAGCCTGGAAGCGGGTGAGGTCGATGGAATCCGTCGTCAGGCCCACACCATCAAAGGAGCCTCGTCGAATATCGGCGGCATGGCCCTCTGCGCCGCGGCCACCGCGGCGGAAGATGTAAACAATCTGGAAACCGCCCGAAATTGCGTCGCCGAAATAGACCGGGAATTCCAACGCCTGAAGGCCGTGCTATCGCTGGACTTTGACGGCCCGAAAGAACCAGAATGAGCCAGAACCCGACACCGAACACACGGGTGCCGGCACATCGTTTCACGAAAGCAAGTCGCCCATGCGGATACTAATCGCCGAAGATGACCTCACCTCCCGAACCGTCCTCGAGGCCGTGCTGAGAAAAGAGGGACACGAAGTCGTCGCCGTCGTGAACGGCGCCGACGCCTGGACCTTGATGCAGCAGGAAGACGCTCCATCGCTTGCCATTCTCGACTGGATGATGCCGGAAATGGACGGTCCGGAGCTGGCCCGACAGATTCGGGCCCAGTGCTCCAAGCGCAACGTTTACATCATTATGCTCACGACCAAGGGCGATAAATCCGATATCGTCGCGGCTCTCGAGGCCGGTGCCGATGACTACTTGACCAAGCCCTTCGACACTGGTGAGCTCCGCGCTCGGGTCGACGTGGGCCGCCGCACCATTGCCCTGCAGGAAGCACTCGCCGACCAGGCCGAAGAATTGCGCAAGGCCCTCGATGAGATAAAGACCCTGAGCGGCATCATCCCCATCTGCGCGACCTGCAAAAAAATTCGCGACGACAACGGCTACTGGAACCAGGTAGAGGTTTACATCCGCGACCACTCCGATGCCTCCTTTTCCCACGGCATCTGCCCGGATTGTATGGCGAAGTTCGAAGAACAACTCCGGATAGACAATCCCGACTTGAATCCAAATGAATATCGCGATACATGATGGATGCAGACCGGGCAAGAAAGCGGAGGCTGGAGATGAACTTGAGGTGCATGCGAGATGACCGACCTTTTGATTGGACGAACCAGCTACCTCCGATTCTTGTTTGACCTCGTTCTCTTGGCAAGAACAGGGCCCCGGTTACTGGCAGTCGTACTTTGCGTGGGGTGCGGTACCGCGCTGGGCGGGCTATCCTGGAGGTGGGCCAGTGAACCGCCAATAGGGCTTGTGTTGCTACCAGCGCTGGGTGTTCTGTTCGTGGCCCTCTTTATATGGGCCATCCAGCTTGGGCGCTTACGTTTGTTCTATCCATTCCCCCTTTGCCGACAGGGAAAGTGTCGCACCTATCGCGATTACACTTGGGATGTCCGAACCATTTACGGACGAGTTGGCTGGGGATGCTACGTTTACCGGTGCAGTTGTAATGACCATTACTTTCGTCGCGGCAAGCGATTCATGGAGATTATCCTGCCGGAGCATTTGAAGGAAACGTCGGGAGATATCGCCATCACGGGAGAGATCATGCGCCCGTATAAGCGGTTGACCGGATTTCGCCAGTGGGACGAAGACCGTGGCCCCGTGAAGGACGGCGACTCGTGATCGTCAGAAAGGGGGCGCCTTCGAATGGCACGTACTTACACACTGTCCAGGCAAAAAGAGAACTATGGGTGCCACCCCTTGACGGGACACCCATCCCGCCGTATACTTTTCTTACCCGCCTTGGCGGCGTCCCAATGCAGGACGTGGGTTGATGTTTCGTCAACCGGGCTACCAGGCCTTCGGTGAAAGTTCGTGCACTCGTCGCACGAGTAGCAGGGCGGGTTTGGCGCCGGAGCAATCCGGCGCCACTGTTCATTAAAGCACTCGGGAGGAATTCGGGATGTCCCTCTTTTCATGGCTGACGGGTGGGGGAGGGCGAACGCCGGAGGAACTCGCGGCGCGGGTCGGACTGCCCTTGTCCGAACTGGAGACGGCGCCCATTCGCTACCACGCCTTTGAACTGCCCAAGCGAAGCGGAGGCACCCGCACCATCCACGCACCGGACCCCGCGCTAAAAAACATCCAGCGCCAGATTTACCGTCGCGTACTGAAGCGTATGCCCGTCCACGCCGCCGTTACCGGCTTCCGCCCCGGCTATTCCATCGCGAGCAACGCCGCATGCCACACGGGCCAGGCGGTCGTCGTGCGGATGGACATCAAGGACTTCTTCGGCTCCACCACGGCCAAGCGCGTGGAGAAGTACTTTCGTCACCTCGGATGGAACAAGGCTGCGGCCGCGTTACTCACACGCCTGTGTACCCACGAGGGCGCGCTGCCCCAGGGCGCGCCGACCAGCCCCGTGCTGGCCAACGCCGTAAACTTCCAGATGGACGCACGCCTCGCCGGACTGGCCCGAAAGCACGGCGCGGTCTACACGCGCTACGCCGACGATCTCACCTTTTCCTTCGCGAAAGATAATCACAACAGCATCGAGCACATCATCTGCTGTACAAAGGACATCGTCCTGGATAGTGGCGGCTACAAACTCCACCAGAAGCGGAAGCTTCGCATCCGTCGGCGACATCAGCAGCAGAACGTGACCGGACTCGTGGTGAACGAGCGCATTACCTTGCCGCGCAAGACCCGCCGCTGGCTCCGTGCGGTCGATCATCGAATGGCGCATGGGGGAGAGGCGACCCTCACCCCGCAACAGCGCCAGGGTTGGGCCGCGCTGGAGCACATGATCGCCGCCCATCGTGATCCTACGAGGCAGGCGAGGTGAACGCGCAACGGGCTCTCGATGCCTTGCCGGGTTGGCGTCGGCTCAGTCCTTTCGATCGGGTACGGTCAGTTCGCGGTACAGGATCTCCTCGGCCCCGTCCCGGTTCGCTTCCGCGATCACGCCGCCCGTCGCATCATAGATCGTCGAACCTCCTGGACAATCCAGTCCCTGGCTGTTGCCGACGCGATTCGCCACCAGCGTAATCGCGCCAAACCGGGCCACGTGGCCCGGATAGGCATCAAAGGTCTTAGCGGCGCGGTTAATCGGGAAGAACACGAGTTCCGGTTTGAGGTCTGACACCCGCTGGATGCAACGCGGTGCGTCGGCATCGGCGCAGATCAGGCACGTGGCGCGAATTCCATCGATCTCGAAAATCCGGGGGCCATCGCCGGGATCGAACCGGGCAATCTCATTGCGGAATCCAGGGTCTTCCTTGTGCTTGAACAGCCACGTCTTTCGATATTTCTCGACGAAGCCCTTCGGCCCGAAAAACGCATAAGCGATATAGCGGCGGTCTTCCTCTTTCTCGGGTAGTCCAAAGGCGATGTAACAGCCCAGCTCCCGGGCGAGGGATTCAATTCGACGGCAGGAGGGACCACCGGGAACTTCCTCCAGCGCCGCACTCACATCTTCCAGATAGTCCGTGGTGGAAAGTTCGTGAAACATCACGAAGCGGGCGCCTTTCGCGGCGGCCTCGCGGGCCAGGCGCTCCATGGCGTCCAGATTCCGCTGCACCTCGCCTGGCACCGCGTCAAACTGCACCAAAGCGACCCGAACCGTTCGATCGGCAGGAACTTCTTCCGCCAATGTCGAAGTTAGCCACAGTACTCCGTTCAGCAGGAGTGCGAGCGTCAATCGTGAAGTGACTCGAAACATGACCGGGATCTCCAGAGGGACTCAAATCTACCACAGAGGCTGGACCGGGGCAACCATTCTAGAGCGCGTGAGTGGCGACGTTTAAGTCCATGAAGTCCGCATCAAGGGACGGTTATTCAGCGCCGTGACCCGCGCACACTTCCATAAAGCAACCGCGCAGCCAGCCATGAACCGGGTCGCCGTCCATGCGAGGATGCCAGAGTAACGACACCATGATCTCTGGAATGGTCACCGGCAGGGGAAAGGTGTACATCCCGCTGCGGAGCACGCCCGTGTGTCGTTCGGGGACCGTGGCGATAAGGTCGGTCTCGCGGGCAAGGGCCATGGCCGTTGAGAAGCCCCCAACGATGGTGACAACATTCCGCGCCAAACCAAGGGTCTCCAGGGCCGAATCGATGGGACCCTGCTTCGTTCCCTTGCGGGCCACGCTGATGTGCCTGCCTTCCGCATAACGCTTGACCGTGATTATGCCCTCCGTGATTGGGTGACCCGTGCGCACCACCCCCACGAAGCGATCGCGAAACAAGCCCTGTGCCCGCACCTCGGGGCCCATGGTTTTTCCCACCACGCCGGTTTCGAGGTCGACTAACCCATCGCGAAGCAGTGTGCTGTCTTTGTCCACCTTCTGCATGAAGCGTAGCCGAATCTCCGGAGCTTCGTCTGAAATGCGCGTAAGGAGTGCGGGGCCAAAGTTCTCCACGAAGCCTTCGCTCGTGCGAATCGTGAACGTCCGGCTCACCCCTTTCAGGTCGGGTCGCTCCACCGGGCGCAGCACCGCTTCCGAATCCTGCACAAGTTGGCGCACCCGTTCGCGGAGCTCCACCGCGCGGGGCGTGGGCACGAGACCCCGACCCGCCTTGACCAGAAGCGGGTCGCCCGTCACCGTGCGGAGTCGCGCCAAGGCGCGGCTCATGGCCGACGGACTCAGGTGGAGTCGGTCGGCCGCCCGGGCCACGCTGCCTTCGGCCAGCAGCACGTCGAGCGTGACGAGTAGATTTAAGTCGGGTGTGGTCATAATTCAATTATCACATTATACGCAATAAGGCGTCAAGCGCACTTATGGCCTGCAAGCCATGCTATTTACGCCATGCATCCAGTGCGGCTAAGATTCACGCAGTACGCTTCCAACGTGGCAGGAGCACCGAGAAAGGACCAAACATGGCTATAAGCGCAGAAACCAGTATCAGACTCCGAAGCGGAGAGGCGGGTGAAGCAGTCGCGGGGAGTCCGACGCAGGAAGCTTCGATCCGGGGGCCGCTGGCCGCTCTTTCGCTCTCCATGCTCCTTTCCTCCCTCGGCACCAGCATTGCGAACGTCGCCCTGCCGACTATCGCCCAGGCCTTCGGCGCTTCCTTTCAGGCGACCCAATGGGTCGTTATCGCGTACCTCCTAGCGATCACAACCCTGATCGTCAGTGTTGGACGCCTCAGCGACCTCGTTGGGAGCCGGAATCTCTTGCTTGTCGGCGTGTCGCTCTTCACGCTGTCCGCAGGGCTTTGTGGCGCGGCACCTTCCCTCGGCGTGCTCATTGTCGCCCGCGCGGCGCAGGGCCTAGGGGCCGCATCCATGATGGCCCTCACCATGTCCATGGTGGCGGGGATCGTGCCGGGCGCACGGCTGGGCAGCGCCATGGGACTTCTCGCGACCATGTCCGCCGTGGGCACCGCCCTCGGGCCTTCCCTCGGCGGCGTCTTGATCGCAGCCTTCGGCTGGCGGGCCATCTTCTTCGTCAATGTGCCTCTGGGCGTGCTCGCTTTGACCCTCGCGTATTACTGCCTGAGCACTGACCGTGTCGTGACAAGAACCAGGGCGAAGGAGTTCGACATCGCGGGCACCGTACTGCTTGCCCTCAGCCTGGCCACCTATGCACTTGCCATGACCGTAGGTCGAGGAAGCTTTGGCGCGCTCAACGCCGCCCTGTTGTTGGCTGCGGGATTGGGAACGGCCCTTCTCATATTCGTCGAGAGGCGTACATCATCGCCGCTCATTCGCCCCGCCATGTTCCGCGATCCGGTGCTGCGCTCCGGACTCGCCACGAGCGCTGCCGTCTCCACCGTGATGATGGCCACCATGGTGGTTGGCCCCTTTTACCTCACTCGGGCCCTGGGGCTCGATTCGGCCACGGCAGGTCTCATGCTTTCGGTTGGGCCCCTGGTGGTCGCGTTGACCGGAATGCCCGCCGGTCGCTTGACGGACCGCTTCGGCGCGCCGCCCATGACCATCGCCGGCCTTCTCACCATCGCGGCGGGCTCCCTGGCGATGGCGGTCGCACCCGTGAACTTCGGTATCCCCGGTTTCGTCGTCCCCCTCGCGATGATGACCATCGGTTATGCCCTCTTTCAGACGGCCAACAACACCGCCGTCATGTCGGACATCGAAGCCGAGCGGCGGGGCGTCGTCTCGGGCATGCTCAACCTTGCCCGCAACCTCGGACTCATCACCGGCGCATCCGCCATGGGCGCGGTCTTCGCCCTGGCCTCCGGTGAGCCCGACGTCGCTACCGCCCGCCCGGACAGTGTGGCTCATGGCATGGGGGTGACCTGCGCCGTGGCCTTCGTCCTGATTGTGCTCGCGATTGCCATCGCGGTTGACGGCCGTCTCACAGGGAGGCCATCCCGACGATGACTTCGCTCCCGCGTAACCAAAACGGGCGCTCCCGATCTTCGGGAGCGCCCGCTGCATTTCAATTCACTCGATTACAGACCGATGCAGTAGAGCATCTCCTGGCGTTGGGCGTCTTCGCCCTGGGCCACGCGCATGTAAATCTGGTTCCCGCAGATCGCCGGGGTCGCCTGGACCTCGTCCGCCGTTACGGTGTTTTCGCCGACCAATTCAAAGCCCGACGGGCTCGCCTTGAAAATGTGTGTGGTGCCCTTGTTGTCCGTGGCGAAGATTTGCTCGCCCACCAGAATCGGCGACGCCGCAAAATTCCCGCCGAGACGGTGCTCCCACTTCTGTGTGCCATCGGCCATGTCGTAGCAGAGCACTTCGCCCGAATCCGTCACCGCGTAGAGATGGCCGCCATGGACCAGCATGGAGGGTACATAAACCTGCGTGTCGTTCTTCCAGCGCAGTTCGCCCGAACCGTCGCCCTTCACCACCGAAATGTGCTTGGTCGGATAGCCGCCACTGGTCACCACCGCCTCGCCGTCGGAAACGAGGGAGGTCACGCACTCGGTAGTCGCGCCTTCGACCTCCCAGTTGAGCTTTCCGGTCAGGGGCTCATAGCTGGAAATGCGATCACAACCAAATAGCAACACCTGGTCCCGGCCCGCAACATTCAAGATGATGGGGGAGGTGTAGTTGGGCAGCTCCGGGCGCTTCTGGCTCCAGACCGGGGCGCCGGTCACCCGATCAAAGGCGGCCAGCGCGCCACCGGCCTTATGATCCGCCGAAACGATCACCAGCGGTCCGTAGAGCGCGGGGGAGGCGCCGTAGCCCTGATGCACCACAAAATCACTCACCTTCTGCTGCCAGAGCTGCTTGCCCTCCAGATCCAGCGCGGTAAGAATGATCGCATTGTTGTTTAAGAAGGGGATAAACACCCGTTCGCCATCGCAGGCCACCGTGGCCGACGCCTTGGTCGACCGTACATGACCCTGGCGCCCCTCGGAGGCAAAGCCGCCTTTGTGCACGTCCGTCTTCCAGCGCTGCTCACCCGTTTTCCGGTCGTAGCACAGCACCGACTGAATTTCCTGGGCCTCGTCCGCCGTGGCCACGAAGATCCGGTCGCCCACCACCGTCGGCGACCCATGACCGCGACCCGGCACGGGACTCTTCCACAACACATTCTTTTCTTCCGACCACTGCAGCGGCGGCGTCTGGCTGGCCTCCGCCTCGCCGTTTCGGCTCGGTCCACGCCACCAGGCCCAGTCCGTCGAGGCCAGGGACATGCCCGCGTCCGCGGAGGCCTCCGCTTGGACTGGCAGCGATCCATGAAAGAGCACCGCAAGCGCGGCGACCGAAAGCAATACTCTGAACGACATGTAGAATCTCCCTGAATAATAAACCTGCCCGGCATCGATCCCGCGCCCGCAGGAACGCCATGGACTTCGAGTTTCCATCAGAATACCGGGTTCACGCGGGGGTTGCAAGAACGGCAACCTGAGGAAGAGCCCCTTAGTCGTATGGTAGAGATCAGGACGCCGGTTGCGTCAGCCGCCCCCTGACCGTGCGATGCCCGGGGACGTACCGCTGCGCCGTGCTCCCGCATCTCCAACGGCACCGCGCTCTTCCGCAACACCTCGTCGTGCAAGACTCACCATGGTGCGGCGGCGTGCTGACGGGAGCCATGCCAATGCCCCCTGGGCCGCCGGGTCTACCACGAGGCCAACGACCGAGTTAACGTCGGGGTTGCAGGATCGCAGTTCGGAATTCCGCGCGCCGCGATTTTTCCCACTTTCGCCCGGGTCACAGCGAAACTGACACCCCAGTGGTGCCGGGCGTTACAGTAGCAGAACCACACCGGGTGCCAGGACCAGCGCAATGGGAGGAATGACGCCATGGGGCAATTTCGGAAGTGTCTGATACTCGGCTTATTCTCTCTCGCAGGGTTGAATGCCGGTACTGCGGAGGAAGTGGGGGAGCCGCTGCCCACCTTCGACGAAGTCATAACCCTGGTCCAGCAGGCGGCGACCAGGCGCGACGCGTTGCTTGAGCATTCCAAAGGTGCTTGTATGGTCCGGAGCCAGCGGGGTGAACCCTGGGGCGAGTCGGAGAGGTACAAGCATCTGGAGCCGGACGACACGGGAGCCGTCTGGCCTTCCGATCGGATTGAAACGGTCCAGTGGGCGCAGAGCGGCCCACGCCATCGCTTCGACTACACCTACGACGTCAAACGGAAAGCCTCGAGTGGCTGGACAATCCTTTCGAAGCGGGTATCCTTCGACGACTCGATCGAGCGCATATATGAGTCGGATATCCAGACGGGCTTCGTCAAGCTGCCGACACGCTTCGGTAACTTTATCCAGCTCCCCAACACCTTCGATATCGACTACTTCTATGGAAAGTCGAAAGTCGCTCCGGAGCGGCTCCTTCCACGCCTCCGGGAGGTTGGCTATGAGCCGGAAATCAAGCGCAGCCTGATTCACGGTATCCCCTGTATCTACCTCGCCTTCTACCGTAACTTTCCCGTCACCGGAGGCTATCAGGACAAGTCGGAATACCTCAGTGGCTTCCACATCGCCCCGGCGCTGAACTATAGCCTGATCAAGGCGGTCAGCGTACACCAATCGTTCTTCAAGTCTCGTATTCGGAGCTACGAAGTGATTGAATGGCTGGCAAGCTACCGGGAATCGGAATCCCAGCCCGGCATCTGGCTGCTGGAAAATCTGACTGCGTCGGAAAAGGCGGCCGGGGGCGGATTGGACCAGCCAATGTATGAGAAAATGACCGTGCTGTTCGCCCAGACCGATATTACCGACCAAATCCCGCAGGAGCATTTCACCTTCCGCGGCATGGGATTGCCCGAGGATGCCGCAATCTACGATGTGCGCTTTGCCGAGACTCCGGTTCCCCTGATGGAGCGGGAGGGAAGCTTACTGCCGCACCCCGACGTCCAACCCTGGTCCATGCCGTCTGAGATGTTTGATGGTAACTGGGTTGTCGCCCCGGAATTCCCCCGATTGGCGCAGGAGATCTCCAGCCTGTCCTGGCCGCAACTGGAAGCCCAGGTATTCAACCGCGCGGAGGCCCACGCGCCCTATCCCAGAGCCTTTCGCATGCTGGCCCTTAATCGCTATCGCAAGACTGAGGAACAGCAGGGAAAAGCACGCGCCCTGCTTGAGCATGGCCTCGCCATGCAGGACGACGTCATCGTCCAAGGCATGATTCGCCCCGCTTTTCCGTCACAGTCCGCCAAGACCTACTGGGCGGACTGGGGCGCCACGGCACAGGCGATTATCGAGGAGACCATGGACCAGACGCAGGAACACGTTACACCCCTTCACGTGGAAGCACTCCATCGATCCATTACCGTGATGCTGCCGGAAACACGACGACTCACGGGCGAGCGCCCTGTCGGATTCGAGAAGGCCTTCCGGCTCCTGAACCGTTGTATGGCGCACCCGGATGAACGGGTGCGTATCGCCGCAGTGAAGTATCTTCCCACCCGGAATCTGGACGATCCCGAGCTACTGGGCGAAATGGAATCCGCACTTCGCGCGTTCCTTGACGCGCGGGACGTGGGAGGGATCGAGCCGGACCTGCAGTCACCGGCGCGAACCAAACTTGACGCGATTCACACGCTGCGGGTGTTCTCCGCAGGAGAATGACCCCGCCATGCACGGAGAAACTTCCCGAAGTGCACAAGACCGGTGGATTGGTTTGAATTTAGCCCATAGCTAAAAAGATGCTCTGCCAGTCCCGGTCCAGATCCCTCGGAACCCGACCAGTCAACATACGAGAGGCGCCCCCGGCAGGCGTGGGGGATAAGTTCACCTTGTAGCAATGCACCGATGTCGCGCCATTGCGCGCCGCTGCGCCATCGGGTTATCGGCGCCGTGAGGTTCTGGCCGAAGTTTCCCGCGTAGCGTCCTGAAGAGAACGCTCGTCCACAGGGTTCTTGCACTGGGCAGTAAACGACACCGGTTCAATAATTACGTCGCCATCGGATTGACCGTCAACATCGTGGGCATCGCTCCGTGAGGCCCGCACCGTGGAAAAGGTGCGGGTCGGCCGGACGAGCGCAGTGGTCATTCCAGGGCACCTGCGGAACTTGGCAAGAACCGGCACAAGCATCCAGAGTTATCCCAGCGCACGTACTTTCCTGAAGCTCTAGAGCGTCTGATAATATATATTATGTAGCCAATAGAGAGATCTTTTTGTATGCTCCATCATAAAGCATTCATATCAACCCCAGGAAGCGCCGACACCAAGCTTGCCTCCTTCGATTTCCCGTGTCATATAATGACCTAATCCACTCCATTATAACACCCAATCTAAGTTGTTTTCTTGTAATGCATTCCCGAGCTAACTCCTAAACAAAGCAAGGTCTCCTGGGACGGATTTTCAGTGGTTCTGCGGAGGTGTGCAAAATTGCAGCAGCAGTGACGGGAGTACGGAGAACATGGCCTGGAGCCAGGAATGAGGGGCGTATGGCTGCCCTGCGGGGTGCCCAAACGGACACAGTTCTCCCAGGGGTGGATTTAGTGGGAGAACAAGGAGGAGAAATAAAAATGGAGCGGGACACGGGGATCGAACCCGCGGCATCCAGCTTGGGAAGCTGGCACTCTACCAACTGAGTTAGTCCCGCTCACGAGGTGGAGAAAGAATAGCACCTGCACCGGGCCGTGTCAAGTATAGTCAGGTCCCGGATTTTCTCTTAGAGCCGACCCAACAGAAGGACCGGGGCCGTACCAGCCCCACCGAATCACAACCAGCCTGCACTAGGGGGCTTTGCGCCGCCAGCGTCCACCTCCGAAGAGACGGGCCTGTATCTCACGGCTTCTCGAAGGCATGGGAGCAATTCACGCGGGCGGAGAATCCGCCCTACCGCAGGTTACCCTGCCGCACTCATGAGGAAGCCTCATCAACGTCTGATAATATACTGGCGTGGTGCCTGGCTTGCCATTCAGCCTGGTGCTGACACCCGCCCGGGAAGTACGAATCGGTCGCACCACTTCACACGTAAATCCCCCCGCTGAAGGTCAGGTCCCGCTCGATTTCGACATTGATGCAGGCCGCCTTTCCCGAGGCAAAAGCCCGCTCCAGCGCTGGCCGAATCTGGTCGGGCTGGGTCACGTACTCCCCATGTCCCCCCATCGCCTCCACGATCTTGTCGTAGCGCGTGTAGTTGAGCTGGGTCGCCACGGGCGGTTTCCCCGGGAAAAAGGCGAGCTGGGGACGCATCATCTGGCCCCAGGCGGCATCATTCCCCACGATGCCAACGATGGGCAGATTGAAGCGGATGGCGGTGTCGAACTCGAAGCCATTCAGCCCGAAACTGCCGTCGCCATACACGATTAGGACCCGCTTGTCGGGGTGTGCCTTCTGGGCGGCCAGGGCGAAGGGCATGCCAACACCGAGGGTTCCCAGCGGGCCCGGATCCATCCAGAACCCGTTTCTCGGCAGCGGCAGGACCTTGGCCGTTTTGGCCACGATATCTCCCCCATCCCCGATGACAATCATATCGTCGTTCACAAAGTCGGCAATCTCCCGGCATAACCGCTCGGCATGAATGGGCACCTGCGTGCTGGCGGCGGCGACACTCGCCTCGGCGCCCTTCGCGTCCTCCTCGGCGCGAAGCATGGCCGAATAGCCGGAGAAGTCCAGGACCATCTTCTCGGAGACCATAGCGCTTGTCAGGGCCTCAAAGGTACAGGCAAGATTGCCCACCAGCGCCACGTCCGATGGACGGTTCTGGCCGATGAGGGTATTATCCATCTCCATCTGGATGATCCGGGCACCCTTCGGGATCGACTCCCCGAAGGCCAGGCGAAAATCGAGCACCGCACCCGCCAGTATGACCAGGTCGCACTGCTCCATAGCCTTGCGCCGTGTGCGATTGAAAAGGTGCCGGGAATCCCGGGGCAGTGTCCCCCGCCCCATGCCGTTTGCAAATGCCGGGATGTTGGTAACATCGAGAAACTCGGTCATGGCGACTTGCGCCTGTGACCACTTCACACTGGTCCCCGCCATCAGCATGGGCTTCTCCGCCTTGGAAAGCAGATCCAGTGCGGCGCGAACCGTCTTCGGGTCCGGTGTTATCGACGGCGGCTGGGTGGATATCCGGGGTATGTCCACGTCCCACTTTGCTTCCGCCATGAGAATATCCATGGGGATTTCCAGGAACACAGGCCCCGGAATGCCGGAGACCGCGTGGCGCATGGCCAATTCGATGTATTCCGGCAGGCGCTCCGTCTGATAACATGCGTCGGCCCACTTGGTGATGGGGCGCATCAGGGCCACGTGGTCCATTTCCTGCAACGAGCCCTTGCCCCGGTTGGCAAAAGGCCCCTGGCCGCCGATGAGCAACATGGGCGAATTCGCGCGCCAGGCATTGGCAACCCCGGTCACCGCATCGGTAACCCCCGGCCCCGCCGTCACCAGCGCCACCCCGATGCTGCCGGGGCGCACGCGCGACCAGGCATCGGCCGCATGCGCGGCAGCCTGCTCGTGGCGCACGTCGATTATCTCGATGCCCTCGTCCTGACAACCGTCATAGATGGGCATGATATGCCCGCCGCTGAGGGTGAATACGCACTCCACCCCCGCCGATTTCAGTGCTCGGGCCACCAGTTGTCCGCCGTGCATCCGCATATCTCCTCAAGAACTGCGTTCCAGGCGCCCTATCGCGCCAATGGCCCGCATGGGAACATGTTCGTGGGGGTCAAGTCAACGTGATACAGCGCGGGAGAGTTCAACCCTCAATCGCCGGCAGAAAAAGCCAGGGATCGTAGATCTCGCCATCGATGAGGACTTCATAGTGCAGGTGGGGAGTCGATGCGTTCCCCGTGGCCCCGACGGTTCCGATGGGATCGCGCTGGTGAACCACGTCGCCGACCGCGACGGAAATCTCATTCATATGGCCGTAAACCGTCCCAACCCCATCTCCATGACTGATTTCCACCACAAGTCCGTACCCACTCCGCGTGCCCGCATAAGTAACTTCGCCGTCCGCAGCCGCCATGATGGGTGTGCCGGTAGGGGCCTTGATGTCCATCCCCTTGTGTTCCTTCTGGCCCCGTGGCCCAAAGCGGGAAATCACCTGGCGGTCCGGATGCTCCACCGGCCAAATGGAGGGCTCTTTGGTCCATTCCGACGCAACATGCTCCTCAGCGGGCGCAAATCGACGAAAACGAACATCGCGCAAGGACTCGGTCTGTACCGACACGGGAGGAATGGGATCAAAAAGTATGGGCTTCCCGGGGTCGGAAGCTTCGGCTTCCGGGATGGACTTGCACCCGGAAATCAGGGACACTAGCATCACGATCACTATTGACCATGCATATGGACGGTTCGGCAGGCAATGAATCATAGCTATTCACGGTACTCCAATTCGCAGATCGTTCCCCGCCCCGAAGCCCCCTGAACGCAGCCCCCTACTCTACCTAAAAAAAAGCCGCGCACGCAAACGGCTTGCGCCACCCGCGTGCGCGGGTCTGAATACTGATCGCTGGAATGAGTGACGCTTACAGCAGGCGGAAGATGAAGGGGTAACGGTAGTTCTCGCCATCCTTCGCCTTGATCGCCGCCATAACCATCAGGATCAAGCCCGCAATGCCGACGAGGGGGGCGAGGACGAAGCCAATCAGCACCATGATGCTAAGCGCCGCGACAAAAATATAGACGGTCAGCGCTATCTGGAAATTTACGGCTTCCTTTCCATGATAGTCGATATAGGCCGATCCCTCCTTTTTCATCTGCCAAAGTACAAGCGGGGCAACGATATTGCCGAAGGGAATCACATACCCCACCAGTCCCAGCAAATGACAAACCATCGCCATGGTCTTTTCATCACTACTTGGTGTCGTATCCATTTTGCTTCCTTCTCCCTGTGTTTGATTTCCTGACCCTGCACCATAGTGTCAAGAGATTATTTCATAGGAACGGGAAGGACTGCAATGAAATGGGCTCGTGGATCGCCACTCAGCGCCGACGGCGCTCCGGAGGTGGCAGGGCCTGACCCGGCGCGCGGTTGTCCATGCGCACCCGCAACTGAGACCAGTCGAGCGCGCGCTCGATTCGGGTATTCTCGGGCTTGAGCTGCTGAAATCGCTCATAGTTGCGGTAGAGGATATTCTCGATCAGCTCCGGGCTGAGGCCCAGGCCGCGCAGGGGCAAGTCGGGCAACAGGGGCGTCTTGTACTGCTCCGTTGAAAGCATGTCCAGATAGGCTTGGGTGCGATCGCGATACCAGGCGTGCTCCTTGGGGCGCAGTGTGGTCACGACATAGTCCGTGCCAAACATGAAGCGCTCGGGAAATTCCTGGAAGAGGGCCCGAAACGCATCGCGATCCGCCGAGACCCGCTGGAGTCCCGATTTCAAATAGTCGTCGTGGCCAAAGCTTATGTCCACATAGAGATTCGGAAAGGTCCTCAGCATCTCGCGGAGACGGGTATGCACCATGGAGGACATGAAGAAGTGGGGTGTGTTTACCTTCAGGTCGGGATTCGCCTTCAACACCTGCACGAACTCGTCCAGAAAACCCGGCTTCGCGGGATTAACATGAAAGCAGACGGGAATATGCGCCTCGGCGAGATAGGCGTAGAGGGGCATCATTCCGGGATCATCCATGGCCACTGGATGAAAGATGTACCTGTTTTCGCGCGAGGTGTAGCCATGGCCGAGGTAGAGCTTCACGCCGGTGGCGCCCTCCCCCACCATCTTTTTCACTTTGTCCAGCTTGGCCGGGTCGGTCGGGTTCACGGTGGGCCAGGCCTCGAAGCGCTCCGGGTGGGCCCGGGCCATCGCCAGTATCGCGGCGTTATTCTCATCGTAGCGGGTGAAACCGGCCCGCTCGTAGAGCGAAATAGTGAACCACGGGCTGCCTACCAGAACCGTCTTCCCCACGCCCAGCGCATCCATCTCCTGAAGCAGCGTGGCGGTGTTTTCCTCGCCCTGGACGTGTTCGTGGACATTGATGATGCGCTTCTCCTCCACCAGGCGGCGGACGGTGGCGCTGGAATCCTGGGCGGGAGCGGGGCCGGCGCCCGTGAAGAGACCGGTGACCAAAGCCCACGGGAGTACGGCGGCCAGAAACGGGGCCGAAAAGAGGACTGCTCTAGTGCGTACAATGCCGCAGGCTGCCAGGTACTTCATGGGGCAGCAGTGTAGCAAGGCGGCACCGGGGCTTCAAGCGGGCGGGATCTCGCTGAAACCTCGAGGCCGCCCGCACTAACGCTCACAGATCAAGGGGCGGCTGCGCTGGTATGCAGACCACTGGGCCGCTCCAGGGAGTCGCGTTCGGTGATGCGGAAATAGAATCCCCAGTTGAGCGCGGCCTGGCCGATCTTCAGCATGACGGTCGACGTGCCCTGGGGCAGAGTCACGGGAATCAGGTCGTTGTCCACGGACACGGCCCGCTCCAGTTTGTTGCTCCAGACTTCGCTTCCGTTGAGAAACACTTTTACGGAGTCGTTGCTTCCCACGCGGAACATGACGTCCCGAGGGCCTTCATCCAGCGTAACCCAGGTCAGCGCGTAGGCACAGGTCCAGTCGGCCTCGTCGAACTCCTTCACCAAGTCCACATAGCCCTGCCACTCGGGGGTGTTGTTCTTTTTCCATGCGACTGTTCGCCCGCCCTTGCCTTCATAACCTGCCGAGAGATCGATAGTCTGCTCTGGCGGATAAACCCGGTCGTGACCGTCCATGCCGAGATTGTCGAAGGGGCCGCAAAGCATCCAGCGGTTGATGAACCCGAATTCCGTCGCAAAGCGATCCGCAATGCCCACCCGGGTCTTCTCGTGGGCGATGTTGGCCAGAATATAGTCCTCATTGATAGCCCACATGCGGTCGATGGTATGGTCGAGTTTCTCCACCGCCCCTTTATAGGCCTCAAATGTGGTGGAAGCGTCGGCGCGCCGAATCTGGAGGTAGGCGTCCATCTGATCGAAGGACAGGCGGACCATCTCCAGCCGCTGCTGGACGGCCGGTGATACACTTTTCGTTTCGGCGGCTTCGAGGGCCTTGCGGCAGCCCTCCACTACGTCGGGTGTGAAGTACCTCGGATAGTCCACAAGCCCCCACTCCGCCTTGCGCTCGATCCCCTGAAAGACCGAGGCCTGCACGCGATAGTAGGCCGCCATCTCCGGGGCGGCATCGCCGAAGAAGACACTTAACATTTCATCAAAAATTCTCGGGCCGTCCTGGGTCGCATCCCACATGAACTGTGCCGCCGTGTAGTAGTTGGGGAAATACGCCGCCCACGAGTCCTGGCCCTCAAAATAGACACCGGC
Source organism: Candidatus Hydrogenedentota bacterium (assembly GCA_016791475.1). Taxonomy (NCBI): domain Bacteria; kingdom Pseudomonadati; phylum Candidatus Hydrogenedentota; species Candidatus Hydrogenedentota bacterium. Next base: position 1,664 of record JAEUWI010000039.1, on the reverse strand, counting down.
CACGCCGATCTCCTTGTAGGTCGCCATCGCGGCGGCGTTGGACTCCCACATGGGCCAGGGCAGACCACCGCTGTAGGGCACGGGGTCGTACTCGTAAATGTAGACATGCGAAGTCAGCGCGGTCCAGCGCTTGAGCAGCTCTTTGTAGCCCTGGCGTGACGGGCAGAAGGTATCGCCCACGCCATGGGCCGAGCAGAATTCACTGGTCGTCGAAAAGATACAGGTGCGGGGATCCACCGGCGTCTTGACCGGCGGATTGGTGTGATTCCGGTTGTAGGAGTACGTCGTGACGAGGACATCCGGGAATTCATCCTTCAAGCCGTTCAGGACCTGGTTCAGGAACGTCTGATAGCGATCTGCCACGCTCGGCAGGCCGCTCCGGTCCGGGACACCGGAATCCAGCGCCTTGCAATTTTCGCATTCGCAGAAATCCGTGTTGTCATCGGGACACAGCGAATAGGCTTTCGTCTCGGGATGTTCCGCGAGATACTGCTTGATGGATGCAACCACTCCCGCGACCGCTTCGGGGTTGGACGTGCAGATCTGCATTTTCTTCCGCTCGCCCTGGAGCAGGCCGTAGAGCTCGGGTCGTTTATCGAATGGCGCCACCCGTTCCAGTGTCGCGGTCAGATTGTGGCGGTGGTAGATCGGCGGCGACACCATCCGATTGCGGCGCATCCACTCGTCGTGGCGCGCCGCGGCCTCGGGCGAGCTCCCATAGGCGTACCAGATTTCGCGAAAGTTGAAGTCCGGCTTCTCCCGTCGCTCCTGCACGGGCACCGCAATATCCTTCGTCGCAGGCAGGCATTCGCCTATGGCACCCGGCATGACCCAGCGACAGCCCAGATCCCGCAGGAGCGAATAGGTGCCGTGGGACGTGCCCAGAGAACTGCCGCCAAGAATGTAAATCGCCTCGGGCGTTATCTTGAGAAGAAACTCTTCCTCCGCCAGCGCGGGAAGGGCCATGGGCAAATCCGAAAAGTCTTCCGCCTCGCCCACGTAAATCGGCAGAAGCCCCTCCCCCCCCTCACCAGAAAGCGAGGCACCCGACATCCGCAACACGATGGCCGCAAAATCTTCCGCCACCACACGGTTCAGAGTATCGGGGTTGCTGTCGAGCACGATATGGGCCAGCGGCTGACCGTTGCCCACCAGCGCGACCGGCGCCGCCGCCTGAGCGCCAAGACCGGCCCACGCGCAGGACATCATGCAAATGAGTACAGAAAAGTTTCGATGAAACATGGCAAGTCTCTCCTCGCGAGACTATAGAGGAAAAGCCCATCGCAAGACCAGCACCAGCCGAACGGAAAGGGCCGCGCATGCCGTCGGACCAGCCCAGGTTCACCCGAGTTACGGTGAAGTGCTTCATGCGAATAGGGTCGCATCGGCGCACAAAGAAAAAGGACCCGCGCAACATCAGCGCAAGTCCTTTAATTTCAATATGGTACCGGGGAGGGGGGTCGAACCCCTATGGTGTCACCACCGGCGGATTTTGAGTCCGCTGCGTCTGCCAATTTCGCCACCCCGGCGTGGGACGGCAAGTATAGCCTTAGTGTCGCGCTTACTTCAACTCCACGGGGGAGCGCGCTGAGCTATCCCCAGTTTGGTGCAGCCTGTGCGGTGGCCAGTATTTTGAGTGCATCCACGGCGTCCGATATTTTCTG
>JAEUWI010000038.1 GCA_016791475.1 Candidatus Hydrogenedentota bacterium | reverse complement strand
TCTTATGGGTCTTATGGGTCTTATGGGTCCTTTGGGTCCTTTGGGTCCTTTGGGTCCTTTGGGTCCTTTGGGTCCTTCAGCCCGTCACTTGCGCCTTGCCATTATAAACCTAAAATAAACAAGAGTATAGCGAGCGCCGAGCCGAAGAGGGGCACGATTACGGTCAGCGCGCCGATGGGCAGATAGGCCGATCGGTGGGTTTCCCCGCAGATGGCGCGGATGGTGGTGACCACGTAGCCGTTGTGGGGGAGGGAATCGAGGCCCCCGGAGGTGATGGCAATCACCCGGTGGAGGGCTTCGGGATCCACACCTTGGGCCAGGTAGTGGGGCGCGAGGAGCGGCAGGGCGATGGCCTGGCCGCCGGAGGAAGAGCCGGTGAGGGCCACGATCACGCTGATGGCCACGGCCGCGCCGATGAGCCCGTTCCCGGGTATAGCCGTCATGTAGGCCAGGGAGTCCTGGAAGGCGGGGGTGAGCTTGGCCACGCTTCCGAAGCCCACGACCGCGCAGGTGTTGCTGATGGCGACCAGTGCGCCGAAGGTGGAGGCGGACATGGCGGATTCAAAATCTTTCAGATTCTTCCAGTAGATGGCCGTCGCGCTGAAGAGGCCCACGAGCAGCGCGAGGACCAGCGAGGTGTCGCCATAGCCCAGGACCACGCTGCCGAAGAAGGAGGTGATGAGGACCAGCATCAAGGGCAGGAGGCCAAGGAGCGGATGGGGCAGTTTCTTGTAGTGACGGACAGCGGCCACTTCGCCCCGGTCTTCGTAGCGCTCACCGCGCGCTTTGGCCCGCTTTAACATGCGGTTGAACCACCACATGCCGAGGGTGGCCATGAAGACGGCCACGATGAAGCTGACCAGGGCGCCCGCGTACTGGGTGGTGCCGAGGTAGGACATGGGCAGGAAATTCTGAATCTCCATGGAACCCGCCGAGGTCATGGTGAAGGTGCCCGAGCCAAAGGCCAGCGCGGCGGGAATGAAGCGGCGGGGCAGGTCGGCCTGCTTGAAGAGGCTGAGCGCCATGGGGAATACGGAGAAGGCGACCACGAAGACGCTGATGCCGCCGTAGGTGAGGACGGCGCAGGCGAAGACCACGCCCGCCGCGGCGTGGCGCATGCCCAGCTTTTCCACAATGGCGTGGGCGACACTGTCCGCCGCGCCGCTGTCTTCCATCACTTTGCCGAACATCGCGCCGAGGAGAAAGACGATGAACCACTTCTTAAGAAACTCGGCGAAGCCGGTCATGTAGCCATCGGTGAGGCTTGTAACCCCTTCGGGGGCGAGGGGCGGAATCAAGGGGATCCCGCTGCAGAGCGCCACCACCAGCGCACAGATGGGCGCCGCGATGAGGATATTCATCCCACGAATCGTCAGGACTATCAGCAGGGCCAGGCCTCCGATTAGCCCGGCCATGCTAAGTGTCATGGAGGGTCCTTGTGGCTTTCAAGAGAAGCCGGGTTAGATCTTCGTAATGACTTCGTCCATGTTCAGAATTACACTGGCCACGGTACTCCAGGCGGCCAGTTCCACTTTGTCGAGCTCCGCGTTGGCGGGGAAATTACCCACCTTCAACAGTTCCTCCGCCCGTGCGGGTTCCTGCTGGAAACCGGTTCGCTCCCGCTCGTAGAGCTGACGGAGGATGGCGAGCTCCTCCGGCTTTGCCAGGCGGGACATGGCCAACTGGAAGGCGTGGTTGAGGCGCTCTTCCGGCGTATTGCCCGCTTCAGTGATCATGCGCTCGGCCAGAAAGCGCGCGGCCTCCACGAACTGGGGGTCGTTGAGCAGCGTTAGGGCCTGCAGGGGCGTGTTGGAGCGGCTGCGCTTCACCGAGCAGGTCTCGCGGTTGGGCGCATCGAAGAGCATCATGCTGGGGGGCGGACTCGTACGTTTCCAGAAGGTGTACATGCTGCGGCGGTGCAGATGGGTGTCGGGTCCCAGCGTAAAGATCTGGGCGGAGAAGCCGTCGCCATAAGCCACCTCTTCCCACAGGCCCATGGGCTGGTAGGGGCGCACGCTGGGTCCGCCGACCGTCTTGTTCAGGAGGCCGCTGACGGCCAGGGCGTTGTCGCGCACCACTTCAGCGTCCATGCGGAAGCGGGGGGCGTGGGCCAGCAGGCGGTTGGCCGAATCGAAGGCCTGGGTGTCGTCGCGGTGCTTCGAGGCCTGCCGGTAGGTGGCGGAGGTGACGATGAGGCGCTGGATGTGGCGCACGTCCCAGCCGCCCTCCATGAACTCGACCGCGAGCCAGTCGAGGAGCTCCGGGTGCGAGGGCAGGTCGCCCTGGGTGCCGAAATCTTCGGTGGTCTTGACAAGGCCCGAGCCGAAGTATTGCTGCCAGTAGCGGTTGATGGTCACGCGGGACATGAGGGGATGATCGCGGCTGACGAGCCACTGGGCGAAGCCCAGCCGGTTGTTGGGGGCGCCCGCGGGCAGGGGCGGCAGCGCGGCGGGCGTGCCGGGTGTCACCTTCTCGCCATTCTGATCATACTGGCCGCGGATGAGCACGAAAGTCTCGCGCGGCTCGGCCATTTCGCTCATGACCATGGAGGTGGGCAGATCTTTCTCGAAGGTCGCCTTTTCCTCCTGGACCTTGGCGAGCTGGGCGTTGAGTCCCTGCCACTCGGGGGAATTGGCCTGACGGTAGAAATTGCGCAGGACCTGTTGATCGGCCTCCGTTCGATCGGCGGGCGCTTTGGCCAGCACGGTCTCAATCTGGACGGAGAATTCTCCCGTCTGCTCGTCCATGTTCCGGAAAAAGAAGCCGTAGGCATTGCCGTAGTTCACCACCTTCATCAGCAATTCGTTTTCGCCCGCGTTCAGCGTCACCGGAACCTTGTCCTGATCCGCCATCACGCCGCGCTTGGCGTTGTTGTCGTGGACCACCTGGCCGTTGAGCCAGATCTTGATCGCGTCGTTGCTACCTACGGAGAGGGTCGTCTTACGCGCACTGGGAGAAACGATCTTACGATAGAGGTAGGTTGCCGCAACGCGTCCACTCAGGCTGTTGGGCTTGCCATCTTCATAGCCCGGCACCGCCAGTTGCCATTTCTGGCGTCCATCGGGATAGGTCGCTTCGAGGTCGATGCCCAGTTCCGGGTCGAAGGCGGTTTTATAGGCCACATCGCCGTCCGCCGCGGTGTAGGGACCGGCTACATACCACTGCTCCAGTCGGGCGCGGCCCATGGCGGGGTCCGTGGTGATGGAGACGCGGACGCGCGCGGCCGCATGCTGGGGGAAGCCGCTCTCCTGGCGCAGGCGCACCTTGAAGAGGCTGCCCGAAGCGTTGCCGAAGGGGGCGTCCGGCGTAAACACGAGGGTCCGCGCGCCGGCGACTTCATGGCCGCCCGCGCCGTAGCCCGATTCGAGGTTGCCGTCGATGGCCTTGGCCACTTCGAGGGTGGGCTGGGCATAGTCCGCGTCCGCGGAAATGAAGTTTACTTTCTGGAAGGCGGGTGTCTCGGCAACGGGGCTGATCTCAGCCTCCAGTTCCGTGAGGACGATGTTCCCCACGTCGTTGCGACCGATGCTGTTGAGGGGCTTGTCGGGCGCGGGAAGAAATTCCACGCGCATCGCCGTGATGCCGGGCTGCTCCAGCCTGAAGTCGAGTTCGTAGACATCCTTCGCCGGATTCTCACCCGTCGCGATCACTACGCCATCGGCCCCGGTGGTAAGTGTGGCGCCACCAGTGGAGTTGACCGCCGTGGGCACGATGGTCCGCCACTTGCCCTGGAGCTTCGTAAGGCTGGCGGCCTCCCACGCGGCCTGAGCCGTATCCACTTCGGGCACGGGCTTGTTCATTTCGGCCCGAAGCCGCGTGCTCTCTTCTTCGAATCGAGTGAGGCGCGCGTCCTGCGCGTCGGTGGAAGCGCGCATCATGGGCACGGCATTGCCGCTGAACCCGTCGCTGCCTTTCTCGTCAATCGTGTTGAAGAATGCGAACATCTTGTAGTATTCGGCCTGGGAAACGGGATCGTATTTGTGATCGTGGCACTGGGCGCAGGTCATGGTGAGCCCCAGCCATACGGTGCTGGTGGCTTCCACGCGGTCCATCACGTATTGAGCGCGGTACTCTTCAGGGATGATTCCGCCTTCAAAATTGACCATGTGATTGCGGTTGAATCCGCTCGCCAGCTTCTGATCCTTTGTGGCGTTGGGCAAGAGGTCGCCGGCAAGTTGCTCCACGGTAAACTGGTCATAGGGCATGTTATTCTTGAAGGCGCGGATGACCCAGTCGCGCCAGGGCCACATGAAGCGCTCGTTGTCGATGTGGTACCCGTTGGTATCGGAATAGCGCGCGCCGTCAAGCCAGAATCGGGTCATGTGCTCCGCGTGTTCATCGGAGCTCAAGAGCCGGTCCACCAGTTGTTCGTAGGCGTCCGGCTGCGGATCGGCCAGGAAGGCTTCCACGTCTTCGATGGCCGGGGGGAGGCCCGTCAGATCGAGATAGAGACGCCGCACGAGGGTGCGCTTGTCCGCCTCCGGCGAGGGCGCAACGCCGTGGGCCTCCAGGGGGGCGAGCACAAAGCTGTCGATGGGATTCTTGACCCAGGTCGCGTTGGTCACCGCGGGCGTAGCGGGGCGTTTGATGGGCTGAAAGGACCAGTGCTCTTCCCAGGGCGCGCCCTCCGCAATCCAGCGGGTAAGCAGAGCCACTTCCGCCGCGCTCAATTCTTTCTTGATCGACGCGGGGGGCATACGGTCATCCGCATCGACCGTCGTGATGCGGGCGATGAGGCTGCTGGCGGTGATGTCTCCGGGCACGACGGCCCGGCTGCCCGACGTCAAGGTGGCCAGCATCCCCGCCTGGGTATCGAGGCGCAGATCGGCTTTTCGCTTCTTTGAATCCTGCCCGTGGCACTGGAAGCACTTGCTTGCGAGAATGGGCCGGATGTCGCGATTGAACTTTATCGCATCCTCGGCTTGCGAGGTTGCGACGGCCAAAAGACCGCAACCGAAAACCAGGGCATATCGATAGAGTGGGAGAAAGACAGTATTTTTCATAATGTAGACACCTCAACTTCAATTATTTCAGAACAGGGCCGATGAGTCAATGTGCCCCGGGGTGCTCTGGTGTCAAGAGTTTACCGTATGGGTCTTATGGGTCTTATGGGTCTTATGGGTCTTATGGGTCTTATGGGTCTTATGGGTCGCGTCGCTGTCAACTGTCAACTGTCAACTGTCAACTGTCAACTGTCACTTGCCTTCCAACCCAATCTCTGCCAGAATGAGGCGTTGTGCAGTATTGGGTAACAGGAGTGAGCACCATGTTTCGGTTTGATGCGGAGAAGCGGGTCCATTTTTGCGACGGTCTGTCCCGGCGCGATTTCCTCCATGCGGGTGCCTTGTCTTATCTGGGCTTGTCCATGCCGGGCTTCCTGCAGGCGAAGGCCCACGGCGCGGTGGACGACACGAAAGAGCGGAATTGCATCTTTCTTTTCCTTGTGGGCGGCCCGAGCCAGTTGGACACCTTCGACATGAAGCCGGACGCACCGGCGGAGATTCGAGGGCCCTACAAACCGATCCGCACGAATTGCCCGGACATCCAGATCTCGGAGATCTTCCCGAACGTCGCGAAGCACGCCGACAAGTTCTCCATTATTCGCAGCATGTACCATACGGCCACGGGCGTGCATGACACGGGCCACCAAATGATGCAGACAGGGCGACTCTTCCTGAATGGCCTGGAGCAGCCCAATGTCGGGTGTGTGCTTGGATATCTCAAGGGCGGGAAGAACGACATGCCCGCCCATGTGCTGATGCCGCGACCCATCGGTCCCACGGGGGGCAACATGCCCCACGGTCAGACAGCGGGATTCCTCGGCAAGACCTACGATCCCTTCGTGCTCAACGCGGATCCAAGTCTTGCTGATTTCAAAGTGCCCGATCTCCTTCCGCCGGACTATGTCTCCGCCATGCGCCTGCAACGGCGCCAGTCGCTCCGCTCCATGGTGGATCAATCCGTGCGCCAGCTCGACACGAATCCCGATGCGCGCCTGCTCGACGACAGCTTTAGTCAGGCCTACACGCTCATGTCCTCCGAGGCCGCGCGGGAAGCCTTCGACATCAATCAGGAGAGCGCCGAGACGCGCGACAAGTACGGGCGCAACAAGTTTGGTCAGAGCTGCCTCCTCGCGCGGCGGCTGGTGGAGCGCGGCGTGCGCTTTGTGACCGTCAACATGTTTGAGACGGTCTTCAACGAAATCACCTGGGACATACACGGCTCCGCGCCTTTCAGCCCCATCGAGTGCTACCAGAATCTCGTCGGACCCATGTTCGACAAGGCCTATGCCTCGCTCCTGGAAGAGCTCAAAGGTAGCGGCCTGCTGGAAAACACCATGGTCGTTGCCATGGGCGAATTTGGCCGCACCCCCAAGGTGAACCCCGCAGGTGGGCGCGATCACTGGCCCCAGGCCTGGTCCGTGCTCATGGCGGGCGGCGGTGTACAGGGTGGGCGTGTCATTGGCGCGACGGACAGCATCGGCGCCTACCCGGTGGATCGCCCCGTGACCCCGGCGCAGTTGATCGCCACGGTGTATCACAGTCTCGGCGTGAATCTGGAGACGGAGTTGCCCTCGCCGGGATCGCGACCGGTACCCGTGGTGGATTTCGGCACGGAGCCGGTTTTGGAGTTGTTTTAGCAGTTGATAGTTGACAGTTGATAGTTGACAGTTAACCCTGTCACCGAACATGGCCACTGCCGCGCGCGAGATCGACCAATATGCACGTATTGCCATACTTTGCACGAGTAGCTTGTATAACAACTATACTCTGCGCCACCACCCACGCGGCCGAGCTCATCCTGCTCCCCGAATCGGTCGCCCTTAGCCAGCAGGGTCAGGAGCACCAGCTTCTCCTCGGTCAGGGGCGCGATGGACACTGGGTCGGACCGGTAGCAGGCGGGACGCAATGGACCTCCTCTGCGCCCGACGTAGTGTCGGTGGATGCCGCCGGTAAACTCGTGGCCCTCGCGGATGGCGATGCCACCGTTACCGCCAGCAACGCGGGCGCACAAGTCACCATACCGGTAAGCATCAAAGGCGCCGCTGCGCCGCCCGTGCGCAGCTTTGTGAATGATGTTCAGCCCGTTCTCTATAAGACCGGCTGCAGCACCGGACCCTGCCACGGCGCGGCCTCGGGCAAGAACGGATTCGTCCTTTCCCTGCGCGGCTATGACCATCCCCGCGATCATGCCACGCTCACCCGCCAGGCCAAAGGCCGCCGCGTATCCACCGTGAATCCGGTCGAAAGTTTGTTGCTGCTCAAGCCGCTGGGCGATGTGCCCCATGAGGGAGGCCAGCGCTTCGAGAGGGACTCGCTCGATCACAAGATCTTGCTCGACTGGATCACCCAGGGCGCGCCGGGCCCGAAGGCGGGTGAAGCGAGCTTCGAGCGACTGGAGGTGCTGCCCGCATCGCTCGAACTTCAGGCGGGCACAACCCAACCCCTGCTGGTGCGGGCCCACTACAGCGACGGCGCGGTGCGCGATGTGACCCGCTGGGTGAAGTTCGACACCACGGCGGACACGGTGGCCGTGGTCGACGACCAGGGCGTCATCACGGTGCAGCAGCCGGGCACGGCGGCCATCACCGCGTGGTATGCGAGCCGCGTGGCGGTGGCGGAGCTGAACGTGCCCCGTGCCGCACCGGTGGCCCCCGAGGTGTTTCTCGCCTCCGCCAACTACAACTACATCGACGAGCGCATCAAGGCAAAACTTGAGCAATTGAACATCGCGCCCGCCGCCCTGTGTGACGACGCCACGTTCATCCGACGGGCCTTTATCGATACCCTGGGCATACTGCCGACGCCCGCCGAGGTGCAGGCCTTCACAGCGGACACGACACCCGGCAAACGGGCTAAGCTGGCCGATGCGATTCTTGCGCGACCGGAGTTTGTGGATTACTGGACGTATAAATGGTCCGACCTGCTGCTCATTTCCTCCAAGAATCTGCCGGTGCCTCAGGAACTCAATGCCTTCTACCGCTACGTGCGCGAGTCGGTGGAAGAGAATCGCCCCTGGGATAAGTTCGTACGTGGCATCATCACGGCCTCGGGCAATACCCAGCAAAACGGCGCGGCCAACTATTTCTTCATGCACCGCGAAATTCCGGACCTGGCCGAGACGACTTCCCAGGCTTTTCTGGGGACCTCCATCACCTGCGCGCGTTGCCACAATCACCCGCTGGAAAAATGGACGCAGAACCAATACTACGGGTTCGCCAATCTCTTCTCGCGGGTGCGTGTGAAAAACGGCAAGACAGCGGGCAATGACATCGTCGCCGCGAGCTTTGGCGATGTGCTTCACCCGCTCAGCGGCAAGGCCATCCCGCCCCAGCCCCTCGATGGCGTCGTGGCGGAAGATGCGCCCGGCGCGGATCGTCGCGCGGCGCTGGCTGACTGGCTGACCGCGCCCGAGAATCCCTATTTCACCCGCGCCATCGTTAACCGCGTGTGGAAAAACTTCATGGGCCGGGGGCTGGTCGAGCCCGTGGATGACTTGCGCCTGACCAATCCGGCAACGAATGAACCTCTTATGGAGGCCCTCTGCCTCGACCTGTCGGAGCACGGCTACGATCTGAAGGCGCTCATGCGCTCCATTCTCACCTCCGCGGCCTACCAGCGCTCTTCCGAGTCCGCCGACCCCGCCGCGCCGGATGAGATCAACTATTCCCAGTATATTTCACGCCGATTGAAGGCCGAGGTGCTGCTGGACGCCTATTCTCAAGTAACGGAAGCGCCCACGCCCTTCAGCGGCTACCCGGAGGGCTACCGCGCCCTGCAACTGCGCGATTCGCTGGTGGCCTCTTACTTCCTCGATGCCTTTGGGCGGCCCGAGCGACGCCAGACCTGCGAGTGCGAACGCACCGATGATGCGAGCATCGCCCAGACCCTGCATCTCGCAAACGGGGACACCCTGAACAAGAAGCTCCAGGCGGAAAGCTCAATTCTCGCACGATATGAGTCCGAGAAGACCGCCGACGAGGCGGCTGTGGAGGATATCTTCTGGCGCGCCTTCGGCCGCGCGCCCAGCGAAATTGAGCGCAAGGAGTGCGTGACCATGCTCGCCAGCGCCACCCAGTCCGAAGGGGGGCGACGCCCCGCGCTGGAGGATATCGTCTGGGCGCTGCTCACGAGTAAAGAGTTTTTGTTTAACCACTAATGGTCATGAATGGGTCTGATGGGTCGTATAGAATTTTTCAGCTTATCGGCCCCATACGACCCATACGACCCATACGACCCATACGACCCATACGACCCATACGACCCATTTTTTGCGCCCCGAGGTAATCACGATCATGCTGAAACGAGTGTTTGCAGTCGGCCTGTCAAGCCTCTTCGCCTTCCAGGCCCTCGCCGAAGATCCCATAACCTACGAAAGCCACATCGCACCGATCTTTGCGCAGCGTTGCGCGCCGTGCCACTTCCCCGACGGCGGCAAGAAGCCCAAGGGGGACTTCGATCTCACGAGCCTTGCCCTCGCGCTCAAGGGCGGCGAAAACGGTCCGAGCATCAAGCCCGGCTCGGTGGAGGAGAGTCCCCTCGTCGCCATGATCGAGTGGAAGACCGAACCCTTCATGCCGCCGAAGGAGAAGTTCAAGCAACTGCCCCAGGAAGAAATTGATGTGATCAAAGCGTGGATCACCGCCGGGGCCAAGGGTGCCGAGGGCGTGTCTGTGCCCGCCGAGTCAGAAGCCGTCGCGGCTCCAATGCCCGTCATCGACTGGACCACGACCCCCGTCAGTGCGCTGGCCTGGTCGCCCGACGGCGCGTGGGTGGCTCGAGGCGGGCTGGGCACCGTCGCACTATATCCCGTCAAAGACGGCAAGCTCGATCCTGCCAAAGTCGTCCTGCTTCCCGGTCACGATGACCAGGTCCGGGCCCTTGATTTCTCCAGCGATGGCAAGCTGCTCGCCGCCGCCGGGGGTAAGACCGGTCGCGGGGGACAGGTTATCGTCTGGGATACGACAACCCATCAGCCGCTGCGGACGATCAGCGCCCACAAGGACAACATCCTCGACGTGGCCTTCAGTCCGGACAATTCGCTTATCGCAACCGCGAGCTACGACAAGCATGTGATGGTTTTCAGCACCGCCGACGGCGCAACGCGCAACGACTTCACCGACCATGTCGACGCGGTCTATGCCCTGGCCTTTTCGCCGGACGGCAAATATCTCGCCACCGGCGCGGGGGATCGCACCGTGAAGCTGTGGGACGTGGCCGAGGGCAAGCGCCTGATCACCTTTTCCGACGCGGCGAAGAATGTCAATGCGGTGGCCTTCTCGCCCGACAGCCGCTATCTTGCGGCCGGCTCCGCCGACAAACGGATCTACGTCTGGGACGTGCCCGCATCCGCCGAGCAGTTCACCCAGTCCAGCACCTCCACGGGCGTGTTGGCCCACTCGCAATTTGCCCACGACGGCGCGGTGTTGGCGCTGGCCTACACGCAGGATGGCGCTACCCTCGTGTCGAGCGGCGAAGACGCCGTGGTGAAACTCTGGGATGCCGCCACCATGGCCACGGCGCGGACGCTGGAGCCTCAGTCCGACTGGCCCCTCGCGCTGGCGCTGAGTCCGGCGGGCGATTTTCTCGCCTCGGGCCGCTTCGACGCGTCCCTCGCCCTCTATGCCGTGGCAACCGGCGATAAGACCTTTTCGACCGGAGGTCCGGTGGTCATGGCCGCAGCCGAGGCCAAGAGCCCCGAGCAGGCGGGCCGCGTCAACGTGGACTCGGTTTTCATCAATGCCACGATCCCGCCCGTGATCAACAGCGTCCAGCCCGCGCGGGTCGTGCGCGGCGGCACGGTGGACATGACCGTCACCGGAAAGAATCTTGCCGAAGCCAGGGCCTTTTTCACCTCCAATCTTACCGTGGAAATCGTCTCCAACGAGGCGAAGCCCGTACCGGAATTCACGTATAACGCGGAGAGCACGGGCGTGCAGATTTACGACAACGCCGTGCCCCATGAACTCAAGGTCAAGGTCACCATTCCGGCGGATACGCCCCCCGGCGGACAGTGGTTCTACGTGGAGACTCCCCTGGGCCTCGCGGAACCCATGCCGTTCACGGTACTCGACAAGGCGGACGAAGGCGAGAAGCCCGAGAACGGCCTGCACACCATCGCCGCGTTACCCACGGTGATCATCGGCCAGATCAAACAGAAGGGCGAGGTGGATCGCTTCCAGGTCGCACTGGAGGCCAACGCGGAGATCGTGTTTGCCCTTACCGACACGGCGTTGACGCCGGCGCTGCGTCTCCTCGATGCCTCGGGCGCCGCAGTGGCGGACAATAGCGCAGCCATGGGCGAAGATCGGCGCAGGCTCGGCTTCCGCGCGCCGGTGGCGGGCAATTACACCCTCGAAATGAGCGATCCTGAATTACGGGACAAACTGGGCTATCGCCTCCATGTCGGGGCCTTCCCCTATGTCACGGATTACTTCCCCCTGGGTGTTCCCGCCGGCAGGACGACGGAGATTCAGGTAAGCGGTTTCAATCTCGGCGGCGCCACCATCGCGGTCACACCTGCGGGGCAAGGCTCCCCCTGGGAGACCATGCCAATACCTCTGCCCGCCGTGGCACACAACCCGATTCCCGCGCCGAAGCTCGCGGTGTGGCGTGGGGAGGAAGTTGTCGAAACCGAGCCCAACAATGAGATCGCGCAAGCGCCGCTCCTGGCCCCCGGCACGGTCGTCAATGGACGGGTGGGCGAAGATGCGTGGGACATTTACCGCATCGAGGCCGAGGCGGGCGAGAACCTGCTGCTGGAAATACAGGCCGAGCGGCTGGGCGTGCCCCTCGATTCCGAAATTGAGATTCTGGATGCTTCCGGCGAAGTACTCCAACGCGCAGTGGCGCGGTGCACGGCGGAAACCCACATCACCCTTTTCAGCCGCGATTCCAAAGGGGCCGGGCTGCGTTTGGACGACTGGTCCGCCCTGGCCATGAACGACTACATAATGGCGAGCGGCGAACTGCTTCAGGTCCGCAAGATTCCGGACTATGCCGACGAGGATGTCGTCTTTTCTTCCGTTGGCGGCCAGCGGATGAGTCTCTTCGGCACCAGCCCCCAGCACCACGCAGTCTATGCGCCCGTGTATCGTGTGGAACTGTTTCCGCCGGACGCCACCTTCCCACCCAACGGTATGCCCGTGTTTCCCATTTTCTGGCGCAACGACGACGGCTTCTTTGAGGGCGGGCTTTCGACCGACGCGCGAATCGAGTTCGAGGCCCCCGCAGCGGGCACCTATTTTGTCCGTGTTCGCGATGCACTGGGCGACAGTGGGATGCATCCATACCGCCTGTGCGTGCGGTCGGCCCAGCCGGGTTACAGCATTTACGCGGGCACCTACCGCTTCAATGTGCCGGAGGGCGGGTCATACCCTGCGACGGTGACCATCAGCCGTCGGGATGGATTCGACGCGCCGGTGAAGGTCTGGCTGGAAGGGCTGCCCGAAGGGCTCCATGCGAATCCCGCCATGATTCTGCCCGACGAAGAAAGTGTGCAACTGCGCGTTTGGGCCGATCCCGGCGCGCAGTCTGTTTCGCGCGAAGGCATCGTTCTGATCAAGTCCCGCGCGGAAACCCCGAGTGGCCCCATGGACAATCAGGCGGGTATGGGCACCATTACCGTCGTCAAGGCCCAGCCCGATGCTGTGGTCAATGTCGACACGTCGGTACTGGAGATCGCGGCAGGCCGTTTCGGTCCACTGGCCGTCAAGCTTGATCGATTCAACGGCTTCACCAGCCGCGTGCCCATCGAGGTGCTCAACCTGCCCTACGGCGTATCCGTCATGGACACGGGGCTCAACGGCATTCTGGTGCGCGAAAACGAATTTGATCGGTCCATGAACATCGCCGTCGAGCCCTGGGTGCAGCCCATGGAGCGGGAGATCTACGTGCAGGCCAGGGTTGAGGCGCCATCCACGGGCGCGATCAAATTTCTGAGCCAGCCTGTCACATTGAAAATTTTGGCGGGCGCGAAAGTGGCCTCAAGGGACTGACACGCCCGGTGTACTTGAACTGCACAAGTGCCGTCGGGTCAAAAGAAACAACCACGGTGCGGGCATGGGTCTTATGGGGTCTACGGATGGGCATGGCCAACATTTTTCACCGCTTGCGCCTGTGGCGAGTGTCAGCGGCCACAGGTCCGGCCATTCAGGTGGAGCGACGCGTTGACAGAAACCGACCCCAGACCCCAAAAATTCCCTTGACAAAATGCGGGGGGGGGGGGGGGGGAGATTATAGGGGTATTGATAAGCGCGGCGTTGTCGGGATCTCCGAGGGCAGTTTATGCGGGGTGCGGGCGGATAGTAACGCGGCATGTAGACTTTGGTGGCGCTTTCCATTTCGGGAATTTGTCCACGGCGCGCGGGCTATGAATGTCTAACCCCCGTCGTCGGGGCTGTCTTCCCTTTTGGGGGCACCAGACGTAATTGTACGCGGAGGCACGACAATGAATCTGGTTTGTAGGCATCGTTTCATCGGGCTACTGTTCACTCTTGTAGCCTTGGCCCTACTTCCCGTAGCGGCCCAACCCACCGTCGCCCCAGACGACCCCGATCTGAAGGCCCTGCTCCAGGCCCGCGCCAGGGCGGAGGCCTATGTGGCCGAAGGGAACCTTGCGACCGCCATCACCGTCCTCCTCCAGTCCATGCGCGACGCGCCCGAGGAACGGGTTGAACTCGCGGACGCGGCCTATGGTAACGGTCAGATGATCGCCTACGTCCTCCTTCACTTGATGCCAGAAGAAGCGGCCTACGAATTTTCCGAGAAGGTGTTCGCCGTCGAGACGTATGAAATCGACAGGATGGTCCGGACCCTGTGCTATATCGCGATCGGCTTGGAAACGGACGAGAAAGACCATTTCACCCGTGAAGCGCAAGACCTGACATCGAGCAAGATAAACAGCGAAATCGTGCGCGCCATAACACTCTATTTCCTGGCCAGCCCCTATTTCTATTACAACCATCGAGACTTCAGTATCCAGCACGCGGAATTGCTGGCCAAGGAGAATCCGAATCTCGACCTTGCCCAGACAGCGCTTAATCTACTGCTCTATGCGGATCGCGAGAAAGGAGACTTCACCGAAGTGGTGGAGGCCGCTTTTAAATCGGCGGAAGTTCCGCCTTACAGTCCCTGGTCCGCAAGCCTTCGGGCGCGCATCGGGGAATGCGCGGGGAATCTGAGCGCGGAAAAGGAAGTCTCCCCATCGCGCGCTCAGGCGCTTCAGCCTCTGCTGCGGGGTATCACCGAGGGGAGCGACTGGCGCGAGCGCTATTTCTCGTTGCTGCTCCTGAAAAATGAATTTGAGGGCGACATCGGTACGGAACTGCGCGCAGCCGCCCGCAGTCTATCGGCTACCAAGAGCAATACGCCCGACGCCGTCATGGCCCGTCTGGAATTGATCCGGGCGCTGAGCGCGGATTGTGCCGGGAAATCCTCGGATGTGGCGCTGCGCGACGAAACCCTGGCGCTGGCCCTGGAAGTGCTGGAAAAGGGCGTCACCGAGACTACGCCCGAGCGGGTACTCTGGGAGAGTTGGGTCTACGGCCTGAAGCAGGGCGCGGAAAATCTGGCGGCGGCGGGGCATGTCGATGCGGCCCTGACGCTCTACGGAGCCCTGGCCGACCGCGTGCCCGGCAGTAAAATTGCCGCCGCATGCCATGCGGCCATGGCGGCGCTTTCCGGGGACGTGGAGCCGGAACCGGTGCCGCAGGGCGCGGCGGAATAAAGGGGGGACACGTCATGACTCATCGCAAGCGCCAAGTCGCTATCGCCGTGCTGCCCGCTTTCGCAGCCACAGCCGTGCTGCTGCTCTGGGGTGCGCGGGGCCTGCTGCCCGCCGTCTGGGCCAATGGCGGCGGCGGCGGCACGTCCTATGTCCTTACGCTCGAGATCCACGGCGCGGGCACGGTCCATCTCGATCCACCGGACGAGACGTACAGCGACGATACGTCAAAGTCCTATGCGAAAGATAAGCAAGTTACCCTCACGGCAACGCCCGCCAGTGGCTGGTATTTTGATCACTGGGAAGGCAATGTCAGTGGGAGCGGCCTTACACGTACCATTACCATGTCGTCGAACAAGATGGCTGTGGCGATTTTTAAACAGCCGACGCTGACGGTCCACAAGCAGGGAACGGGCCAGGTCCAAATCTATGTCCAGGGCTACCCGCCGGGCGAAACCTTGACGCCGACCTTTTCCCGCTCCTACCCCGTCAACGCTTCCGTGGTGCTCATCGCCCACCCACCCACGGGCTGGGCTTTCGTAGAGTGGACGGGCGATGCGAGCGGCACTTCGCCCAGCAAGATCATCGGCTTGAGCGCGGACAAGACGGTGACGGCGGTCTTCGAGCCGATTAACCTCACCGTAAACATGGATCCAGCGGGCGCGGGTTCGGTCAACGTAACCCCGCCCAACCAGACCGACGACGAACCCTTCACGGTGGCTTTTTCCGACGCCATCAATTCCAAACAGACGATCGCCACCGCCTATCCCAATGTCGGCTGGGCCTTCAAGGAGTGGACCGGTGACCATACCGGCACCGAGAATCCCGCGACCATTGATGTAAACGGCGAAGAGCAGGTTACGGCGGTCTTCGAGGAGGTGGAGCTGACCGTGGACACGGAAGGCAAAGGCGTGGTCCATATCGACCCGCCGGATATCACGCCGGAGGAAGAGGAATATCCCCATACGGAGAAGTACGCCTCCGCCGACCCGCAGGATCCCCCAAAGGTTGATTTGGTCGCATCGCCGACCGACGCCAATTGGGGCTTCAAAGAGTGGACGGGCGATGTGGAGGCCCCGGCGGATGCGGCGGCGATTGAGGTGGTGATGGATGCGGCCAAGTCCGTGACGGCGGTCTTCGCGCAGGTTGAGGTGACCATCAACGTCGAGGGAAGCGGGAGCGTCTCGACCGCGCCAACGGGTAAAGAGATTTCGGAAACAAAAAGAGGTTTTGCCTTTGGAGCCGAAGTGGCCTTTACCGCCACGCCAGACCCCGGCTGGGCCTTTAAAGAGTGGACCGGGATTGTCACAGGCGCGGAAGCAACAACCACCTCGGAGCCGATTCTGGAGGATGCTTCGGTAACGGCGGTCTTCGAGCAGATCGCGTTGACGGTCGACACCCAGGGCACAGGGAAAGTGACTATCAGTCCGCCCATCGTGACGCCCGGTGTAGAGGAGTATCCGCACACCGAAGTCTACCCGCTTTCGACCGTCGAGGACCCCCAATCTGTGACCTTGACCGCGGTGGAAGTCGCGAACTGGGGCTTCAAGGAGTGGACCGGCGACGTGGAGGGGGCAACGGACACCACGAGCATATCGATAGACATGGATGCCGAAAAGTCGGTCACCGCCGTCTTCGAACAGGCCGTGCTTACCATGGGTAAGGAAGGCGAGGGGACCATTGGAACGAGCCCTGCGGGCGAAGTGCTCTCGGCCACCACAAGGGGCTGTCGCCCGGGCGATCCGAATGTGGCGGACCCCATCACCATTGAAGCCGTCCCCGCCGCGAATTGGGGCTTCAAGGAGTGGACCGGGGCCATCAACACCACGGACAACCCCGTCGAAGTGGAGATGGACGGAGATCAGTCGGTCACGGCGGTCTTTTACCAGGTGGAACTTACGGTGACGAAGACCGGCGAGGGCGAAGTGACCACGGTGCCCCATGGGAACACGGAGGAGCCGACCTTCACGGAGCAGTACGCGCCGGGGCAGGATGTCCTGCTGACGGCGGTCCCGGCGGATGGCTGGTTCTTCAAGGAATGGTCCGGCGGTGCCGTTGGGACTTCGGGCTCGATTCAGGTCGACATGACGGAAGACAAGACCGTCCACGCGCTCTTCGAGCGTATCGAACTCACGGTGCAGAAGCAGGGCGAGGGCAACGTGACGGCGTCGCCGCCGGGTGGTCAAGTATCGGTCCCCTTTACGGAAGGCTACAGCACAGGCGACCCAGTCACACTCCAGGCCACGGCGGCCCCAGGCTGGGGCTTCAAACAGTGGATAGGCGAGGTGAACCCCTCGGGTACCACGGCCACGACCACCATGCACAGTTCAAAGACGGTGACGGCGGTATTCGCCCAGGCGACGCTGGACGTTGATAAGGAGGGCGAGGGCAGTGTAAGTGTCAATCTACCGGGAGGCGTGCAGGAACTGCCGTTTTCGGAGACGTATGCGTACAATTCCACAGTGAGTCTTGTCGCGACAGCAAGCAATCTATGGGCCTTTGATCATTGGGAAGGAGACGTACCATCTGGTATGGAAACCAACAACTCGTTTAATCTCCCGATGAATAGTAACAAATCGATAACAGCGGTGTTTCGCCCCGTCGGGCCGTTTCCAGTTTACTCGCAGCGCACGTCGGCACCTTCGGAAGAATTATGGCTTATCAATGAACAAGAACACTACGAAACAGGGAGTACGTTCCGTTTCCTGATTGACATTTCCTCGGGTATTCCGGCAAACCTTAGATACGAGTTACGGGATGGCGTAACCAGTCCTCCGCAGGCAGCGGAGGAAATCCTGACTGCGGGTACCGGGGCGGACTTCTCGACAATGTTAGCCATCGCTGGACCCACATTTCTTGCTCGCGTCGTTTTCTACATTGATAATGATAACGATGGTATTTGTACACCGAACGATGATGTCATCGGAAAATCTCCGATATTCTTGATCTATGCACTTAATATACTAGGCATATCAATTGAGTACTCGGACAAGATTACGAGCTTGCAATTGGGGATGGCAAGCTTTGAAGGGTTGCTTGAGACCGCTTCTAGAATTCTGATTCGAAAGGATGGCCAAGACGACTACAGGGCGACAGTGAAACTAGTTGTTGCTGGTTCACCGACAGTCTTTGTTACCGATAGTGACAGCGACGGCGATAGTGATCTTGATGACGCGAGGCCCGATCCGGCAGAGAATATTAGTAAACGAGATAAGCACTATCAAAACGGAGCAATTTTTAATTATCTCACGGACATTGGGGGGGCCACGGCATTGACCGATATGGGCGACACGGGAAATATTGTATTTGCATATATGAAAACGATTGCCGAGCAGGGGCATATAGAAGCACATGAACTCGGTCACTCGTTCGGCTTGCTTCATCGTGATGACGCGGAATCCACGATATGGATAATGCATCCATCTGCAGATACAAATTCAGACCACTTGGGACCTGCCGAGGCAGACGCATATGATTTCCCATAATCATGAGCGTGAACTGCGTAAGTTGCTATGATTGACAGAAGGGTAGATTCATGAGATTCGTTTACCAGAAGAACCTAATTCAATGGCTTTTGCCGATATTCTTCTTGACGCTGACTCAGACCGCGATCAGTGTAGCGTTAGACGTCGAAGAGTCGGTTGGTTTGGCGGTAAGTGGGATTGGATGGCGTCAGAATGGACGTATTGAACGTGAAATGTTGGATCCCGGTGCCAAGGCCTTCATAAAATCGACGTATGACTCTGCCGACGCTCGAACACACGTCTCGATGATCGGCGTATTCGGAATGCTGGCGGATTCCGAGGAAGACGTTCAGTTTGTTGAGAAGCGCCTGATTTCAAGCGCGAAGTCAGTCGCTGCTGCCGGAAAGGAGGGGGCTTTGAATGGCGCGAGATATGCAGCAGAGTATCTGACATTCTATGAAGCCATGGGCGCGCTGAACGTGATGGTCGGGAATGACGTTCCCGGAGCCAGAGAAGTAATCCGACAAATGAACGACCTGAAGTATTGGACGGAGCGCGATTTGGTATGGGAGACGTATATTGACGGACTTCCGTACGAAGGACTGTTTATTGCGGCACGCATTATGCAGCGATTGAACCCAAATGAGACAGGTGAACTGCCGCGATTTATTCAAAGCAAGCTGTTGGGCGCAGGTATTTTGATAACAGATGCGCAACTTTTAAAACTTAACGGCCTCAAGAACGATTACGCCTCCTATCTAGGAGAACTAGATGAGGAGTTGGTGCCGATGGACTCAGAGCGAAAGATCTATCTGCGGCGCAGGGCGAATCAGTTCAGAGAACGGGGGACGGGGGAAGATGAGAAGCAAACGCAGACCGCCGATAGCGCAGATGTCTCTAGAACCGATAGGTACTCAGTACCAGAAATATTGGACTTTCACGGCCGACTAACCGTAGAACTCACCTCGCCAGACTTGGCTCCCGATCTCGCCACGAAGGAACGATTTAGAGAGATAAGTGTCAAAGCGGAAAATGCCTTCCTCCAGATTCGCGAGAATATTCTCGATCGGAAATACAAGGCGTTTGCTTCTGAGCATTTTCTACTGATGGGCAAACCGTTCCCGGGTGAAGTCGTTCGCTCATGGGACATCGATAGTGAAGCTTATGCGAAGGCCGTCGAGCGCATCTTTGAGCCCCAGCGGGAGGTACTGGAGGCACTGGGCGATAAGCTGGCGTTTGGAACTCCGAGCGTTGGGGAGATTGACAGCGGCGACAATGACATACTTGTCGTCGTATCCTTGGCCGATTCCCGGGCGATTGCGGAGGAACGAATACCACAATACGAGGACTTGATGAAGGCGCGTCACTTTACATTTTCCGAGAATGGCGACTTGTTGGTGGTGATGCGCAGTATTGATGGAATGTGGTATTGGAACCCGTTCGGACGATAGATTTTGGCGGTGCCGGGCTGGGGCTTCAATGAGTGGACGGGCGCGATCAACACGTCGGACAATCCGGCAGCCATCGAGATAGACAGCGATCAGTCGGTGACGGCGGTGTTTTACCAGAACACTCTGACGGTTACCAGCGGCGGCCAGGGACCGGTCTCCACCGGGGGTGATCCCCAGACGCCCATGTGTTCACCGAGGACATCAAACCGGGCAAGCAGATCACGTTAACGGCCCACCCGGAGGAGGGCTGGTTTTTCGCGGTCTGGTCGGGTGGCTGGGTTTAGACTGAAGGACGTTTGAGTCCTCAAACGCATGGTAATCTACCGTGCGCGGCAAAGTTTTATTCGTAGGACGCATCCCCATGGGAGGACCCGAATTGCTGCCGAGGTGCTTTACAACTTCATGTAGCCCACCGGTACCCCCCCGCATCAAATCCCATGTCCCAAATCGGGCAGACCGTGTCCCAGATCGGGCGGGAACCCGAATTGCGGCACCCCGGAAACCCATGCTACACTGCCCAACTCCCCGTTAAGACCAAGGTCACTGGGGTTTTCTCCGGTTGCGGCCCTTGGTATGAGATTTGCTTCCTTCTCCGTGTCTATCCTGGAGAGGGTATGAACGGGGGTTCTACGGTCGTGCCATTTTGGCCCGGCAAACTTTTTTGCGGAGTTAAGGAGATTAGCTCACCATGATCAAGGCAAATGGACTGACGATGCATTATGGGCCGGTGCGGGCCCTCAATGACGTCTCGTTCGAGGTGAACCGCGGCGAGGTCGTCGGTTTGCTGGGGCCCAACGGCGCCGGCAAGTCCACCACGATGAAAATTCTCACCACCTATTTGTACCCCAGCGGCGGCAGCGCCATTGTGGCCGGCGTGGATGTCCTGAAGGATCCCGTGGCGGTGCGCAAGAAAATCGGGTACCTTCCCGAAGTGCTTCCTCTCTATATGGACATGGAGGTGAAAACCTACCTGGACTTCGTGGGCAGCGCCCGCGGCCTCTCGGGCGACAAGCTCAAGGAGCGGGTCAATGTGGTGCTCGACGTGACCGGCCTGCGCCCCATGTACCGCAAGGTCATCCGCGAGCTGTCCAAAGGTTACAAGCAGCGTACTGGTATCGCCCAGGCCCTGATCCATGACCCCGAAGTCGTCATCCTCGACGAGCCCACCTCCGGCCTGGACCCCCACCAGATCCTGGAGATTCGCGCGCTCATCAGCGATCTTGCCAAAGAGAAGACGGTTATCCTCTCCACCCACATCCTTCATGAAGTGGAAACCACCGCGGACCGCATCGTCATTATCAACCGCGGCCAGATCGTGGGCGACGGCACGCTCGACGAACTGCGCCACAAGGCCAAGGACAACGAGCGGACGGCGTTTTCCGTCGAAGGCAACCGCGACGAGATCCTGCCCAAGCTCAAGAAGCTCGACGGCATCACCCACGTGGACAGCATCGGGGAAGAAGGCGGTTGTCCTTCCTTCCTGCTCTTCTCCAAGACGGGCGTGAGCCCCTGGCGCGAGATCAACAATCTGGCCCAGGCGGAAAAGTGGCAGGTGAAACAATTGGGCGACAAGCCCCTCACCCTCGAGGAAACCTTCCTCACCTTGACCGAAAAAGCGGCCAAGGCGGCTAACTGAAGGATACGGACGCATGAATAACATTAAAGCCATTATGCGCCGCGACCTTGGCGCGTACTTTACTTCCCCCGTCGGCTATATCTTCATGATGGTCTTCGTCACCATCAGCGTGGGGCTCTACATAACCTCCTTCTTCTCCTTCCCCATGGCCGACATGCGGCCCTATTTCGACAATCTTCCGTTGCTTCTCTGCGTGTTCATGCCCGCCGTTACCATGCGGGTATGGGCCGAAGAGCGCAAGGAAAACACCTGGGAAATGCTCCTCACCTTCCCCATGGAAGCGCGGGAGCTCGTGCTGGGCAAGTTCTTCGCCGCGTTCATCTTCTTCGCGCTGACCCTGCTCAGCACGGTGACGGTCCCGGCCATGCTGATCTCCCTGGGCAAGCCCGATCTCGGCGCCATCTTCGGCGGCTACTTCGGCACCCTGCTCCTGGGCGGTTTCTTCCTGTCCATGGGTATTTTCTTCTCGGGCTTTTTCAAGGACCAGATCGTAGCCTTCGCGGTCACGCTGCTGACCTGCTTCAGCTTCTTCCTGGTGGGCACCTCCTTCATCGCTTCCTACATCGATGACCGCATGCCCGGCCTCGGCTCGCTCCTGTCCGATCTCCTCGGGCTCTTCGGCCACTACGGTCCCTTCACACGCGGGGTAATCGATCTGGCGGACGTGGTCTATTTCCTCGTTTGGACCGCTGTGTTCCTCGTGCTCAACGTCATGTATATCGATGGGCGCAATCGCCCCGGCGCCCGGGCCATCTTCACCGGTTCGCTGGTGATGAGCGTCGCCATCGGCCTGCTCTTTAACTTCCTGATGGCCGGCACCAGCCTGCTGCGCTTCGACCTGACGCAGGACAAAATCTACACCATCTCGCAGGCCTCGAAGAACATCCTCTCCGAGCTGGATACCCCGGTTCAGTTGAACCTGTACATCACGCCCCAGTCCGAAATGCCCACGGGCATGAAGGAACTCGAGCAGGACATCAAGGATAAGCTCGAAGAGATGCGCGTGGCCTCCGGCGGCAAGCTGGAGTACAAGACCATCCCCATGAACGTCGCCAACGCCATGGCCGATCCCGAAAAGATCGCGGGGCCGGACGGCGAAGAGAAGAAAGAAGAAGGGGAGAAGACCGAAGACGAAGCTATCGAAAAGCGCATGCTTGAAAAGGGTGTTCAGCCCTTCAACGTCCAGGCCATGAGCAAGGACGAAGTGACGAGCAAGCTGGTCTATTCCAGCATCGGCGTGGGCTACAAGGACAAGGCGGAAGAGATCATTCCGCAGATCGTGCCCCAGAGCCTGGAAGAACTGGAGTACCGCCTGGTCAGCACCGTCCACAAGATGACCCGTGAAAAACAGCCGGTGGTCGCCCTGGTCGCGCCGAAAGAAGCGGTCAATATCGATCCCCAGATGAAGCAGATCCTCATGCAGATGGGGCAGCCGATTCCCGAGAGCGAAGATCCCTATGAATACCTCCAGCAGGTGCTGGAATATGAAAAGTACACCGTCGAGCGCGTGGAGCTGACCAAGGAAAGCCCCCTGCCCGCGGAGTACGACACCCTGGCCGTGATCAATCCCCGCAGCCTCAATGAGCGCCAGCGCTGGGAGATCAATCGCGCGATCCAGAGCGGCAAGTCCGTTATCATCGCCGTGCAGAACTACGAGTGGGACTACCAGCCCACGGCGCGCGGCCTGAGCGTGAACAAGCGCGAAGAGAATCCCGGCATCAACGAACTGCTGGAGAAATACGGTCTGGGCGTCAGCAAGGACATCCTGATGGACACCAACAAGGTGCCCCTCTCCATTCAGGCGGGCGGCAATTCCCTGCAGGATCTCCTGCGAGGACCGCAGCAGATCAATCTGCCCATGCACATTCTCGTGAACAGCAGTTCCATGGCGCAGGACACGGCCATCACCAACCGCCTTTCCTCCATCTTCTACCTCTGGGGCACCGCCCTCGATATCAACGAGGAAAAGTTGAAAGAGCATAACCTCGAGGCCAAGGTGGTCATGAGCTCCAGTGAGAGTGCCTGGGAGGTGCCCGCCGCCGACCCCATCACGGCGACCACCTTCGAAGAACCGGCCAACGCCGAGCGCAAGGCCTTCCCGTTGATGGCGGTGGTGAAGGGTCAGTTCCCCGACGCCTTTGCCGGTGCGGAACGTCCCGCTTGGCCCAAGGCCGATCCCCAGAGCCAGTTCGGCCAGCCGCCTGTGCCGGAGGATGACGCGCCCGAAGAACCCGCGGCTGCCGTCGAGCCGAAGCCCGGCCAGTTGGTACTGCTTGGCTGCTCGGAAACCTTCCGTAAGAACTTCCTGCAGGATGCCAACCTGGATCTGTTCCTCAACAGTGTCGACGCCGTCACACTGAACGAGAACCTGGCCCTGGTGCGCGGCCGCAAGCCGGTCAACCGGGTTATCGACCGCCCGTCGGACGGCACCAAGTCCTTCTGGCGCGTGATCAACTATGGTCTGGCCAACGTGGTTATCGCCGGCACGGGTATCGTCTTCCTGGTGAACCGCCGCCGCACCCGCAATGCCTACACCATGTCGCACCTGAACGGATAACGGAAAACCCATCAACCGAAACAACGGATGAGCGGAGTATAGATTCATGAGTATCAAGAGACTGCTGCCCTTTATCGTCATTCTCGCCCTGCTGGGCGGCCTGGCGTACCTGAAGCGCGAGAAGCAAATCGATCAGCCCAAGCTCAGCGAGCAGGCCAACCTCCAGGCGCTGGTGGACGGCGAACTGACGGCGGGCTCCATCGCCAAGGTCGAGCTCTATGCCGCGGCCAAGCCGGAAGAGAAAGTCGTCCTGGAAAAGGATGGCGAAAACTGGCTGGTGCGCAGCCACTTCGACGCCCCCGCGAAGAAGGATACTATCGACACCTACCTGGACAAACTCGCGGGCATCAAGGGCGAGTTCCGCGCTACGGCCGAAGGGGACGAACAGCTTGCCACCTACAGCCTGAAGGCCGACGAGGCCTTCCACGTGGTGGCCTACAAGGCCGGTTCCGCTGAGCCCGCGGCCAAGCTCCTCTTCGGCAAGGCCCCGAGCCAGAGCACGGTCTTCGTCCGCAAGGATGGCGACAACACGGTCTACGTGGAATCCGCCAATCTCCGCCGCGATGCGGGCCTCTTTGCCGAGGATCTCGCCGAGGCCCCCAAGGCCGACAACTGGCTTGACAAGGACGCCCTGAAGCTGGACAAGGAAACGATCACCAAAGTTGCCATCAACACGCCGGATAAGTCCCTTGTGTTTGAGAAGCAGGAGATCGAGATTCCCGCGCCCG
Source organism: Candidatus Hydrogenedentota bacterium (assembly GCA_016791475.1). Classification (NCBI taxonomy): domain Bacteria; kingdom Pseudomonadati; phylum Candidatus Hydrogenedentota; species Candidatus Hydrogenedentota bacterium. Next base: position 52,658 of record JAEUWI010000038.1, on the reverse strand, counting down.
CGCCGGCCGAAGGTGAAACGCCGCCCGCGACCCCGCCTGCGCCCACCAAGGAGACGAAGTGGGTGCTGAATGCCGGCGGTGTGGAAAAGGCCTTCAAGGATTCCGCCCTGCAGAACTCCCTGAACAAGCTGGCCCTGCTTACGGCGAACACGGTCGTGGATCCCGCGAAGAAGGCCGAGTGGGGTCTGGAAACGCCCGGCTTCAAGTGCACCATCAGCCGCAAGGATGCTGAAGACGTCGTCATCGAGGGCGGACGTCCGGATCTTGCGGGCAATGGCTACATCCGCATCGCCAGCAACGCGAAGGAGGTGGTCTACGAGATCAGCAGCTTCAATTACGACCAAGTTTTCCTGAAAGGCGCGAATCTGATGGATCTGCCCAAATGGGAGGCGGACGCCGCCGCCCTTTCGGGTATCACCATCAATCAGCCCGAGGGCCGTGTGGTTCTGGCTAAGAATGGCGCGGACTGGGCCGTCGTCGAACCGGCGAGCACCCTGAAAGTCCAGAAGTCCACCATCGACGCGCTGGCCGCCGCCGCCGCGACCTGGACGCCCGCGGACTACGCAGACAGCACCGCGGATACGGGCGCCTTCGACCGTTCCATTGAAGTAACCGTGGGCGGCGCCGTAAAGCGCTTCTCGGTCGCTTCCAAGGCCAAGGGCTCGGATGGATCCTACGCCCGTATCGAAGGCCAGGACCAGTTGCTCATCATGAAGACTGCCGACGTAACCAAGTTCTTCGTGAAGCCCCGCGACTTCTTCCAGCTCGCCCTGCTGAGCACGCCCGCCGCGGATGTGGCCCGTGTGGATGCCCGCGTGAATGGCGAGGCACTTTCGCTGGCGCGCGGTCCCGAAGGCTGGACCCTGGCTATCGGCGCGGAAACGTTCCCGGCGGATACCGCGAAAGCGGATGCCTTCGTGGACAGTCTCCTGGCCCTGGAGGCCGCCGATGTGAATTTCGCCGCTGCCTCCGCGCCCATCGTCGAGGCGGGCGCCTTCAGTATCGCCGATAACTCCGGCGCCTCCCGTCTGCTTACCTATGGCGCCGTCGCGGATGGCAACTATCCGGTCACAGTCAGTGGCGCGCCGACCAGCTTCACCGTCGCCGCCGCCGATCTGGATGGTGTCATCACGGCGCTGACCGCCGTGAAAGATTCCAAGGGCGCTGCTGCTCCAGCGGCCGCTCCCGAAGCGGCGCCCGTACCGGCTCCGGCGCCTGAAGTGCTCCCTGCGCCAGTTCCCGCGCCTGAAGCGGCACCCGCCCCCGCCCCAGCCCCAGCTCCCGAGGTGGCCCCCGCCCCAGCTCCTGAAGCGGCCCCGGCCCCGGCTCCGGAGGCGGTTCCCACCCCTGCGCCCGCTCCTGCGCCTGAAGCCCCTGCGGCGGCGCCCGCGCAGTAAGGTTCATCATGCGTTTCAGTGCGGTTACAGCACTTCTCGTTGTTGCAGCCCTGGCCGTCCCTGGGACGGCCGGGGCTGACCCCATTTCAGAGAGCCGTCGGACCGCCGTGGTAACGGCGATCGAAAAGGTCTCACCCGCCGTGGTTACCCTCAACGTGGTGGAGTACCAGCAGGAACGGGTTATCGATCGGGATTTCTGGGGGCTTTTCCGGCCCCGCCTGCGGACCCAGGATCGCGCCGTGGAAGGCATTGGCAGCGGCTTCATCTTCGACAAGCGCGGCTACATCCTCACAAACTACCACGTTATTCAAGATGCGGATGCCATCACATCGGTTACGCTGCCGGGTGGCCAGCAACTCGAAGTCGAGCTCGTCGGTACCGATGAGCGCACCGATATCGCGGTTGTGAAGGCAAAGGGCGATGATTTTCCCTTCATCAAGCTTGGCACATCCAAAGGGCTCATGATCGGTGAGTGGGTCATCGCCATCGGCAATCCTTTCGGCACCATGATGGCCGATCCCCAGCCCAGCGTCAGCGTGGGCGTGGTTTCCGCGAACCACCGTCGCGTCAGCCGCGAAGTGGGCGGGGGAGAGCGTCTCTACCAGGATCTCATCCAGACTGACGCCGCCATCAATCCCGGCAACAGCGGCGGTCCGCTCGTAAATGCCGATGGCGAGGTGGTGGGCGTCAACACCATGATCTTTTCCAACAGTGGCGGCTACCAGGGGCTTGGGTTCGCCATCCCCATTGATCGCGTCAAGCGCGTGGCCGAGGAAATTATCCAGTTCGGTCGTCGCCGCAATCCGTGGATCGGCATCCACGGCGAGCCCGTGGGCGAACTCTCGCCGCAGGCCCTCCACCAAATGGGCATTCAAGTCGAATCCGGTGTCGTCGTCACCGAGATCTATCGCAGCGCCCCCGCTTTCAAAGCGGGCCTCGAACTGGGCGACGTCATCCTGAGGATGAATGACATTCCCGTCGCCCACCCCTCCGAAATGGACTTCGTCAACTGGGATCTGTTTATTGGCGACGAAGTTACCCTTGAGGTGGACCGCCTCGGCGCACGTAAGTCATTGCAATTCAGTATTGTAGAACTTACAGAGTGATCAAGATTCCTCCAATTTCGCCCTCATCTTGGAGTGGTTGCCGTAAAAGTGTATAAGTTTATAACAATATTTTTTCCCTTGCATGAAATTAATTTTCACGTTATTATGTCGTTACAGCATTAAAGGGCTGCGGCATTATTCGGACTTATAGGGCAAGTTCAGCAAGCGGAGGCGGTATGAGGGATCTTTTCGGGTACATGGGTGGCCGACGGGCTGTGGCGCTGTTGATTGGGGTGGGGGGGCTTGCCGTTTGGCCGTGCCCGCCGGTTCACGCGGCCAACTTCCTCGTAAACTCGCCCGGCGAGCAGTCGGATGCGGTGCCCGGGGACGGGGTCGCCGAGATCCAGCCAGGGACGGGCATAACCACGTTTCACGCGGCGATCGAGGAGGCCAACGCATTCCCCGGGCCGGATACCATATCGTTCGGGCTCGACCTCAATTTTAGTTGCGAGTGCGATTCGCCCGCTCCGTGCAGGGTGGAGCTCAAGTACACCCGCCCCCTGCCTCCCTTGAACGATCCCACCGCCGGAACCACGATTCAGCTCGAAAGTATCTACTATTTTTCCGGCGTCAATATCGATCCGGAGCTCGGCGAGCCCGGCTACAATGCCGCACTCGTGATCCTCTCCGCGGGCAATATCGTGCGCAACTTCAACGCCCTTGGATTTCCCCAGGACGGCATAAATATTTCCGGGCCGGATGCCTCGGGCAATACACTTGAGCATTGCGACATCGGTGCGTGGTGTGGGCTTGTGGACGGCGTCGGGCGGGACGCCATCCGCATCGATGGTGGCGCATCCGCCAATGTGGTCACGGATTGCACCGGGGCCGATTCAATCTACGGCATTCACATTACGGGTACGGGCAGCGATGGCAACCTCGTTACGGGGAACTATCTGGGGCAACGGCGCCGCGCGCTGGTCGCGGCCTGCGGCGTGGACATTGACGAGATCACGAACCTGACCCCGCTGCCGCTCCCTCCGGAGTGCGGCCGGTCGATACACGAGGCATTTTTGAATGGGTACCTGAGCGGAAGTGCCGCGCCCAACGCGACCGGGGCCGTGGGCATTGACAATGGCGCATCCGGCAATATTGTAGGCGGGGAGGGGCGCGACCTGGCCAATTTTATTGGCGGTAGCCACTGGAAGTCGGGCATCGTTCGTTGCGGCATCATGCCGCGCCGCGCTCAGGGAGCGGTCGAAGGCAATCAGGCCGGCGTGATTCTGGATGGCGTCGGGACGACCGGAAACCGGATCCAGGGGAACTATATCGGCTATCGAAATGTCGCCGTGGTGATTGCAGACCAGTTTGGCAACGTGTCCCTGTGCCCCCAGCGGGACATGAGCGGACTCACGGGTTATTCCGTGCTGGTGCGAAACGGCGCAACCGAGAACGTCATCGGGCATGAAAGCGAGCCCGCGCTGGGCAACAAAATCCGGTACGGACTGAAAGAGGGGGTGGTGGTCGATGGCTCGGGGACGAGCGACAACGTGATCGCCAACAATGAAATCGACGCCCTGCGGGACGGCGTGGTCTTCCAGAATGGAGCCCAGGACAATTTTCTGGGTGCGGGCGGCAACGGGAACAAAATATCGGCGGGCGAGTACGGCGTCGAATTGACCGGTACGGGCACCACCCGCAATACGGTCATCGGGAATCTCATTTCCGAAAACGGTTTTTCGGGCATAGCGATCCGCAACGGCGCGGCGGGCAATATCATCGGCGGTACGACGCCCGCGCTTGCGAACGAGATCGCGCGGAACTTCAGCGACGGCGTCGTAATCTTTGACCCGGGTTCAAACGACAACCAAATTCTCGGCAATCTCATCGAGCGGAACGGCGAGATAGGCGTCTTTATGGTAAACGGCGCGTCGAATAACGTCGTTGGCGGCACAACGCCGGGCTCGGGAAACAACATCTACGACAACGCGGTCACGGGTGTGGAGATACACGATATCAACTCCACGGGCAACCGCATACTCGGCAACGAGATACACGGCAACGGCACCCGGGGCGTGTTCATGGTGGATGGGACCTCGGGCAATATCGTGGGGGGCGTTCCGCTGGCGGAGCGAAACAGGATATTCGAAAACGAACTATCCGGAATCGAGATCAACGGTGCTAACACCTTTGAAAACCAGATCCGGTTGAACTCGATTTATGACAACGGGGAAAAGGGCATTCTCCTCACCTTTGGCGCGAATAAGGGCATTGTCCCGCCGGTGATCGAGACCTTCGTGCCTTTTGCGGGGACGGCGCCACCCGACAGCTTCGTGGACATCTTTTCCGACGCCGGGGAAGAGGGAAAGACGTATATCGGCTCCACCACCACGGACGCGGAGGGCAACTTTTCCGTCGCCCTCAACCTGGCGCCCCACGTGAACACCAATCTGACCTCCACCGCGACCGACAGCGCGGGGGACACTTCGGAGTTCAGCGCTCCCATCGCGATCGTGCCGCCGGCATTCGCCGTGACCCCGGCGGATCGGGTGGTGGTGGAAGGGGATGATTTTGAGCTTCCAGTGAACTTGACCGGCTCGCCAACCATCCGACTCCAGTGGCGCTTCAGATCGGCGCAAGGAGAGTACGCCGACCTGGAGGACGCCGGCGGCGTTTCAGGCAGCGAGACGGAGACGCTTTTCATCGCCGATGCCGATCATGCGTTCGAAGGCTACTACCAGTGCGTGGCGGACAACGGCCTGGGCGGGGTGAACTCGCGCGAGATCTTCGTGCGCGTCGTCGGCGAAGATCTGGATGAACTGGAGGTAAACACGCTAACCGACGGGAGCGACGGCAACACGTCTTCCTTTGCGCGGCTCCTGGCCGAACCGGGGGCCGATGGCGTTGTTTCGCTTCGCGAGGCTATCGTTGCGGCCAACACCATGGCGGGCCCCAACAGCGTCCGCTTCTCCGTGGAGGGTGTGCTTCAACCGCATTCGCCCCTGCCCGCCATCAGCGACAGCGAGGGCGCGCTCACGCTGGACGGCATGGATGCGCTGAGCCTCGACGGTTCCCTGCTGGGCGAAAGTGGTTCCGGGTTGACGTTAACCTCCGCTGAAAACCACATCAAGGGACTTGGGGTACATAGCTTCCCCGAACACGGCATCGTCATCTCGGGGAGTGGCGCAACGGGGAATCGCGTAACCGGTTGTCACATCGGAACCGATGGCGAAACGGCCCTGGGCCAGGGAATCCACGGGATTCTTGTCGCCGATGGCGCGTCGGGCAATGTCATCGGCGGCGCCGTCGCCGGAGAGGGCAACCATATCGCGGCCAATCAAAACGCCGGTATCGCCTTGAGTGGCGCGAACACGTCGGAGAATCTCATCCTTGGCAACACCATCGGCCAGGGAGCGGATGGGCTTCCCGCGGACGGCAATGTGATCGCGGGCGTTCTGATCAACACCGGCGCGTCGGACAATCGCGTGGGCGGCGACGAGAGCGGCGAAGCGAATCTTATCACGGGCAACGCGGGGATAGGCGTCTGGATCGTCGGCGATGCCACCGCGCGGAATTCCGTCCTGGGCAACACCATCTTCGGCAATGGCGAGCTTGGAATCCGCCTGTTCGAAGGCGGCAATGAGAACGTTTTCCGCCCCGAGATTGCCACGGTGTCGCCCCTCGCTGGAAGCGCGCCCCCGAACAGCCGCGTGGACTGCTACGTGGATGATGATGATGAGGGCGAAGATTTTCTGATTTCCCTGGTGGCCGACGAGACCGGCGCTTTCGGCGCGATGCTGGATCTCGCCCTCTTCGACGGCCGCTACCTCACCGCCATCGCCACCGACGACGCCGGGAATACCTCACCCTTCAGCCGACCCGCCCCCATTGACTTCACGCCGCCTGTGCTTCAGTTGACCGGGGCCGGGAAGCTCACACTGGAGTGTAGTGCGCCCTTTGACGATCCTGGCGCAACCGCGTCCGACAATATCGATGGGAACCTCAACAATCAGATTGTCGCCACCATTCAAGACACTTCGGGTACCGTATTGGCGAGCCTCGACGGCGCGGCGCCAGGCGTTTACACACTGATTTATTCCGTTTCCGATTCCTCCGGGCTGGTCGCGGCGCCCGTATCGCGCACGGTGGTGGTCGAAGACACAACCGCACCCACCGTGACCCTCAATGGCGCGGAGAGCCTGCGCCTCGGCTGCGGAGAAGAATTCGACGATCCCGGTGCCACCGCACAGGATGGTTGCGACAGCGCACCCGAACTTCAAGTTGCGGGTACGGTGGACAGCGCCGCACCCGGCGACTACACACTCTCTTATTCGGCGACCGACAGTTCGGGCAACACGTCGGGTGCGGTAATCCGCACGGTTACGGTGGAAGACCGAACCCCGCCCGTCATCGTGCTCAACGGCGCCCCCAGCCTTGGCGTGGTCTGCGGTGAAGTTTTCAGTGACCCCGGCGCGACCGCCAGCGATGATTGTGGCGGCGCGGTGGATGTGAGTGTCGCAGGCTCGGTCAACATCAACCAGACCGGTGAATACACGCTGACTTACCGGGCCGAGGACGGCGAGGGCAATCAGGCGACCGCCGTAACCCGCACCATTACGGTAGACGATACGACGCCGCCCGTGCTGACGCTGGTGGGCGCGGCGGAGCTGGTGCTTCAGTGTGGTGACGGCTATGCCGAGCTGGGCGCAACGATTGACGATGCGTGCGACGCGGTCGCCGAGGTGGTGGTTACCGGGGATGTGGACCCGAACACTATCGGCGTCTACAACCGCCACTACGACGCTATTGACGCCAGCGGAAACGTGGCGGCCACCCTCACCCGGACCATCTCCGTCGAAGGCCAGAGTCCGCCCCGGATCACACTGACCGGTCAAGCCGCGATCACGGTGGCCTGCGGCGGCAACTACCAGGACGCCGGGGCCAGCGCCGTGGATGGCTGTCAGTCGGATATCGGCCATGCGATAGTCACCGACAACCCGGTGAACACGGAAGTTCCGGGGACCTACTCCGTGCGCTACAACGTTTCCGATGGCACCGGAACCCCGGCCGAGGAAGTGACGCGCACGGTCACCGTGCTCGCCTGCGCCACGCCCTGCGACGCCACCTGCACCGGCGAGCCCAACGACCAGATCGACGGGGACGGTGACGGCCTCTCCGCCTGCAAGGAGCAGTGCGCCAACAGCAGCGACAGCGATCCCGATTCCGACAACGACGGGATGCCCGACGGCTTCGAATACCGCCACCAGCTCGCGCTTCGCGTCAACGATGCGGACCTCGATCTGGATCTCGACGGCCTCACCAATCTGGAGGAGTACCTCGAAGGCGGCTCCCCCCGGAACGCCGCCACACCCGTGCGCTCCTTCTACGTCAGCCCCAATGGCGTCGATGCCTCCACCGCCGGCACCCTGGAAGATCCGTGGCAAAGTCTGGGCTACGCTCTGGCCCGCCTGGAGTCCGCTCCCTCGGGCGCCAATCAGCTTTTTGTCGACAGCGGCGTATACGTCGAAGATATTAGCCTGCTCCCCGGCCTCGTCGTCCGCGCGATGGTCGATGCGAACGTGGAAATCATGGGTACCGTGATCGCGCCCGCTGGCAGTATCTTGCGCGATGTGACCCTGAGTTCCGATGGCGCCGACACCGCTCTGCTCTTCATCACGGGCGGAAATGTCCGCATCTCGGGCTGTACCTTCAATGGCGAGTTCGGTACGAACCTCACCGGTATCGTGGTGGAAGATAGGAACCCGGGCCTCCAGAGCGCCAGCCCTGGCGTAATCGAAGGCTGCGTCTTCATGAACCTTGCCACGGGCATTAGCGTCGACGGCGTGCTGCCCCACGTGCGCCAGTGCCAGTTCATTAACATCGGCGGTGCCGGCATCGCAGTTCTGCCGGATGTTATTCTGGGTGATAACGCGATCATGGGCGACGGTTTAAATGGCTGGAACGACTTCAGCGGGATTGGCGAAGGCATCGCCATCGCCAACCAGAGCGCAGAAGCCGTCAGCGCCCAGTGGAACGACTGGGGTACGGAAGATCCCGTCGCGCTCGAGGCGCTCATCGAAGGCGAGGTCGACCAGGCCAATGCACTCGGTGCGGGTGGCGCCAGTTCCGCGGCGGCGCTGGAGGTCGTCGTGTTCAACGGCCAGTCCCAGGCCCGTATCCGCAACGCGCGTGTATCCATCGTCAGTGGCGGAACCACATTGAGTGGCAATACGACGACCGACGGGCGCGTCGCATTCCCCGCGCTGCGTGCCGGGACCTGGCAGGTCACCGTCACCGCCTCCGGTTTCCCAACCGTGAACGAGAACATCAACCTCGTCGCGGGCATCTATCGCGTCGCGAACTATCCCATGCTCGCGGAAGACGTGGAAGAGCCCATCGACGAAGGCTGCACCGCCCCCGCAAAGACCGCCAGAAGCGGCGAAAGCCGCCGGGGCGATCTCGTGCTCCTGGTTCTGCTCTTCGCCTTCCTTTTCACAGGGCAGATCGCCCGTATGGAAGGCGGCAAGTGAGAACGTTTGAACCTGCGGCACTGGCATGCCCGCCCTCCCAACCTGTTTCGCGCATAGACGCACCCCGGCGAACGGTGAAGATTCGCTATCGGGCCGAGCCCCACCAATCGGGGGGAATGGCCTCAAATTCCGCTTGCTTTTCGCGCGCGACCAGGTAGAGTTGATCGAGATACACACCGCCGCTCATCGCCGTGATATGAAGCGCTGCTTCGGGCATGCCATCGGCGATCATCTTACTCCCGAGATGGGTATGGCGCCATTGCAACTCGCCGGGTATCCGCACGGTCCGTTTTCCGGTCCCGTTAGCGAGATCCAGGCTTCCCTCCTTCGCGGATAGATTGCAGAGTCGGCCGTAGACTTCGTAGCTGCCCGGAGCCTGATCCTGCAGCGCATACGTCAACTCGCTCCCGCGAACGAAGTAGCCTTCCGTCCGGCCGATATTCGCCTCAACCTTGCCCCCCCGAATTGACAGGAGATTTTCCGCGGGCAAAACCGTCGCCGTGGCGGCGAGGCGATCGCGCCAGGCGCTCCTCGCGGCCAGAAATCGCGCCACGGTGTCCTGATCTACCCCAATCACATAGCCTGAGGTGTCCTGCGCGTCGCCCGCGTCATTTCGGTGGAGCACCGAGAAAGCTTCGGGGCAATCCATCATCGGGCGGAGACGGAGCGTCCAGAAATAGCGGACGGGATCGCGCTTCCAGGCCCCGATGGATGTCTGCGATGCGAGCAATTCCTCCGGGCGGGGCGCGAGGGAAGGACGCCAGAAATTGCACAGGTAGCGCACATCGTACCACGCCAGAAAGGGGAGGAGGTCCGTGGCCTTATTGGCCTCCAGCAGGCTTTCGTCGCTTGCGAGCCCCTCCAGGTTGATGACTGGGCGCTCGGCGTACCAACCAATTTCTCCGACGGCCCACCCGGCGGCCACGGTATCCTTCGGCGTTTGCTTTGCCAGCCAGTTGGCCATGTCGAGATAGACCGCCCGCAACGACTGGGGGTTCGTGTTTTCCGCCTTCCGCAGGTCGCGGAGATTTGCGGCGGTCCAGAACACGAGCAGCACGGCGAGGACGGCGCCTAGAGCGAACACGGCTCTGGAAAAGGCCAGCAAGCCCCCCGCGAGTCCGGTCAGGCCCGCCGCCGTCACCATTACACCCGCGGCGCCGTACCACGGCCAAACGCGGTCATAGGAAAGGGCGTAGTACATGGTGCTGACGATGTAGAAGGCGAGCAGCGCGATGCCCAGGCCCGCCAGAAAACGACCGGCAAGGGGCGGGCGTCTGCGAAGCAGCAGCGCCAGCCGGAGCCCCGCCGCCAGGAGCGACGCGCCGAGCACCCAGGGAAACCACGCGCGCTGGTTGCCTGCAAGATCAATTTGACCGAGGGACAGCGTGCGCAGGCCCGGCGCGAGGTCGCGCGGCAGATAGGTTTGGGTGATCTGGCGCAGGCGCGATTTTCCGGGCCCGGTTTGAATCTGGGCCAGGGACACGCCATAGATCTGCCCCGTGGTCTCCAGTTCGTAGCGGTCGCCCCAGTGCTGTTTCACCCGGCCGCTGATGGGTGTTGCGGCGCCATGCCATGCCACATTCATCAGCAGATACGGCGTTGCCAGCAGGGTCAGTATCACGCCCGCGATGAAGACCCGGCGCAAGCCCGCAAAGGGGAGCAGGAGCACATAGAGCAAAAGCAAAAATAGTCCGCAATCCAGTCGGCTGAACAGAACCAGCATTGAATACAGAGCGAGCCGGACAGGTTGTATGGGGGCGCCCTCCGCGATGCGCTTGATGAGGTGGTCGGCGAGCAGCCCCAGGCTCCAGAACACCGCGACCGACTCCAGGCCGGACAGGAAGAGGTCCTGGCATGCAGCAACCGTTACCACCACGATCAAAGCGGCCAGCACCCGCGTCACGCCGCCCCTGCGAAGCACGCCGTACCACGCCAGGCCGCCCCAAATCGTCAACGCGACACTCAACCACAGGACGACACGGGGCAAGCCCCCCAGCGCACCCGCCAGATGCAGCGGCAGCGCGCAGGCAGTCACCAGCGCCATCCAGAGTGGATGAAAGCCGTTCGTGCCCGTCAATCCGTCGAAGGAGAAGAAGCCCAACGACCAGAAATTGGCCGCCGGCAGAAGGTAGTAGAAAGCGTCATCCGTCAGGGCAATCTCGGGGCTTGATAGGGCAAGCAGCGGACTCAACAGCGCGAAGAGGCTCATGGCGAGGGCCGCGCGAATTGCACGTTCCCTGTCGAAGCGGCGAATTGGCGGGGTGGAATGCGCCGGGTCGGTCGAGTTTCCCAGACCGCGATCAGATTCCTTCACCAAGCCATCTCCCATGCGTTCCATGGGCTCTCCTCCTCAGCCGAGCCGGGGTGCCCCGTCACGATCAAGGAATACGATGCACGAGGGATTTCCAACCGGGGCGTATTCGCCAGTAAAGGTCAGGCCGCCCGTGTCCTTATTCACCCGGAAGACGGTCACGTTGTCCGCGCGCTGATTGCAGCAGAACAGGAACTGCCCGGAAGGATCGAAACTGAAACTGCGGGGATAGTTGCCCCGGGTCCATTCTTCCCCCACGTAGGTGAGTTCTCCCTCCTGACCGACGGCAAAGATTCCGATGCTGTCGTGAAGGCGGTTGCCCGCATAGACAAAACGCCCGTCGGGTGACACCAGGATCTCGGAGCAGAAGTTGCTCCCCGCAAAGTCGGGGGGCAGGGTGGAGATGGTCTGCCGCGCTTCGAGGCGCCCCGTGGTTCCGTCGTAGTCAAACAGGACGACGGTGGAACCCTCCTCCTGAATTGAGTAGAACCAGCGGCCATTGGGGTGAAAGTGAAAGTGACGCGGGCCGTCGCCGGGCGGCAGCGAGACGGAGGGCGGGTCATTCGCCGTCAGAACTCCCGCCTGCGCATCAAACTTCCAGACGAAGATCCGATCCAGACCCAGGTCCACATGCAGAACGAAGCGCCCCGAGGGATCGGCCTGGATCATGTGCGCGTGGGTACGGTCATGCCCGCTGAAGGCGAAGCTGCCCTCCGGCGCGTTGGTCGCCCGGGTGGGGCCAATCTCGCCGGCGTCGACCTGCACGCACGTTGCTGCTCCCAGGCGACCGTCGTCCAGGATCGGGAACACCGCGACGGACCCGCCGAAATAATTGGCCACCAGCAGAAAGCGTCCCGAAGGGTGGATGCTCACATAGGTAGGGCCCCGGCCTCCTGAAGGAAGGGTGTTGAGCAATTCCAACTGCCCATCGGCGGGATTGATGGCAAACGCGCTGACGGTGCCTTCCTTGCTTTCGCCCACCCGATCCGTTTCATTCGCCGAGTACAACCGGGTTCCATCGCCATTCAGCACCAGGCAACTGGGGCTCGTGCCCATCTCGTGGATCCCGATGGGTGTCATCGCGCCACTGGAGCGATCCACGTGGAACAGATGAATCCCGCGGCCATTGCCGGGGGGCAGATCCACCTGCGTAGGCAGCATGTCGCGCAGCGGTGCGCTGAAGGTGCCGATATACGCGATCAGCGGCGGGGCAGTCTCCGCCGGCTGGGCCTGCGCCGCCGCAGTGGCCAACGCAGCCGCCCCCGAGAGCAGTGCGGTACGCTTGATGAATGAACGCCGGGAATGATTACGCAAGGGCATGGCAATAAGGATCCTAAGTACACCGCAACCCATCTGCGGTGCCAGTGCTTCAATATTTCGAAAAGTAGGGAGCGGGGGCTTTCCAGCCCCCGATAGTCTTTACCGTACTTGAACAAACTTCAGGATCAAATCTCAACTGCGGGACGGGCAAAAAAATGGGGGGGAATTCTCGTAAGACTTTAGCCGACTGAAGTAGTCATAAATGTTGGATTCAGTCTATCGTCCAGCAAAGAATACTCCGATGTTGTATCGTGACTTCAAATAAAATCGTGCGCCAACGTGGCTGAGCCTTCCAGGTTGAGGCAAGGCGTATCTTAAATGCTGCCGGGCCTTGCGATTCATTGGGGGACCAGAGCCAAGACACAAAAATGGGGCTACTCGAAAACTAACAGAGTGCTTTTCCTCAGCCTGGAAGGCTAAGCCACGTTGGCGCACCTCCCCATTCCAGGTTAGCTTCAGAAGGCTTCCGACTGCCAACGAACCCAGATAACTGGGAGCCACCCAGCCTGGAAGTGACGTGCCAACTCAAGTAAAGGCGCTTCATTCGGCTAAAATGTTACCCGAAAGCGAAATCCGGACCAGCGAAGGGGGGCGCTGGTCCGGAGCGGTGCATCCCAATTTCCAAGGTGTGCGTCAAGGTCGGAGCGCACCGCACGAAGGGATGGAGATTGTTGAACAAACAATCCCACCCCGAAGCCGCCCGAAGACGGGTCAGCGGGGTGGGACTAAACTCTTAGGCGATGCCAGCATGCACGAGCGTGATTAGCTCTTCTTACGACGAACCATACCGACCAGCGCCATGCCTAGGAAACCAAGGCCAGCAGCGGCGGGCACTGGGACCACGATGTTGTCACGGGGCGGATAATAGCTCTCAGACGGGGCCCATTCGAACCAATCAGAACCCCCTCCGGCCCCATCGCTGATTCTTGTTATCGCTTGGACGTGCATCGCGATATTGATTCTGCGATTGATTATCTCGTCATAAATGTAGTCATAGTCGTAGAGTGGCGCATTCGGAGTATTCATGCCAAATCCCAGCACTACCCACTCGTCACTCGATTCGATACCACTATCCGATACCGGACTGTCCGAATCGGCGCTCAAAGCTACATCCATATCCGCTTCATAAGCCCAAGTTCCTCCTACGTTTGGAGGTGCTACGCCTTGAGAAAATTCCGGGCCGTCACTCTCGATAACATTAGTATCCAGTAGATCGGCGAGATAGTTTGGTTCATTCGAATCGCTGAAGTAGATATCTGTTATGGACGATTCCACGGTGGCCGAGTCAAAATTGACGAAGGCGAATCTTGCGAGGTTATCGTGCTCATACATCACCAAACCAAAGTCCAATCCACTGTGTAGACCGGTGTTGTTTGTTAGTGCGGACGACTGAAAAAACAGTGCACCCGGCTGCAAGGGATCAAGGGTCAGCCCCGGCAGCCCGAGATTCTCCCAATCCGTCAATGATGCTGCGCTTGCCTGAAATGGCAAACACAGCGCCGCTAACGCGGCAATTCCCACTATACTTCGCACCATTTTTCTCATTGTTCAAACCCTCATTAGTCAATTTCACACACCGAGACACACAGAGAAGACCTCTTCGCACCACTTCCCCAAGCGTGTTGTCCACGTTATTTTTCTGCAATTTGTATGCCGGATTTTTGTCGTCGAAATTCCGAAGTCTATGATTCAAATGGATTTACGAATTTGTTGCGGGTATTCCACCACTCGGGCCGAGGGGTGCGAAAAAGTTCCTGGTCGCGGATCTGGAATTGCGAAAAAGCCCGCGAAATTTTTTTTCCGATCAAATCCGATTGCTGTACCCCAAAGGCAAAAAAGGGTAGATATCAATTGACTGCCGACTCAGTATTCGTGAGAAGTCGTGTATTTGCTGTGTCAGAATTGACAAACATTGCACGCCCCGATAGGTGGCGCTCTCGGCGCAAAGAAGTTCCTCGCGCGCCACTTTCCCCGTTGTGCTGTACGGTAGATGCCCACCAATGAGTATTCAGGTCCGGATCGGCTGAACTGTTCGTATTAGTGTTGGAGTCGGGTGTGGAAGCTCAAGGCCTTTGGGTGCATTCCGCGACGGAGCGCCCGACGATACACGGCGGCTTCGCCATTACCTCGAGGATCTGAGATTCGCCAAGACTTTGAAATTGGATGTGGCACGTCATGGCTCTGACGCTTCCCGTTTGCCTGGCGCCACCACCCTGCGGAAACCTGGCCCCGGCGGGGAAGAAAAGAAATAATGGCGCGCCAGGAGGGATTCGAACCCGCGACCTACGGCTTAGAAGGCCGTTGCTCTATCCGGCTGAGCTACTGGCGCGCATGGGGGATGGCTGGGCGGGGAAGGGGGCCGTGTCGCTGCTCCCGATGGGCCCGTTCCGAGCGGCCCAATTATTTCACATCCACCCGCGTCGGGTAAAGCTAATTCCATCCGTGCTTGACCTGTGCCGCTTGATATTTGCATGAAAAACAAGGATTCCAGTATACTCCCCAAGTTTTGCCCGAGCTTCAGGCAATCGTGTCTCGTAAATCGTGACCGGCAGTGTACCTCTACAGGATTCGCAGGCTGATCTATTCCCCTGTGTCCCGCCGGCGCACCCCATTTGGCAACGTGAAGGAGAATTCTAACAATGGCCAAGAAAAGCGTCTACTTTTTTGGTGGCGGCAAAGCCGAAGGCGACCGCTCCATGAAGAACCTGCTCGGCGGCAAGGGCGCCAACCTGGCGGACATGGCCCAGTTGGGCGTGCCCGTCCCCGCAGGCTTCACCGTCACGACGGAAGTCTGCACGGCGTACTATGACAACAAGGGGCGCATCCCCAAGAACGTCACCGATGAGTATGTCGCCGCCCTGAAGAAGGTCGAGAAGGTCATGGGCAAGAAGTTCGGCGACGAGAAGAATCCTCTTCTCCTTTCCGTCCGTTCCGGCGCCCGCATGTCGATGCCCGGCATGATGGACACCGTGCTGAACATCGGCCTGTGCACCAAGACGCTCCCCGGCCTGCTGAAGTCCTCCGGCGACCCGCGTTTCGTCTATGACGCCTACCGCCGCCTGATCACGATGTACGCCGACGTGGTGATGGAAAAGGCCGCCGGCCTGGAGCCGAAAGACGGCGAGAGCATCCGCCACAAGCTGGAACACAAGTTCGACTCCCTCAAGGAGAAGCGCGGGGTTACGGAAGACACCGACTTGACCGCGGAAGACCTGAAGGACCTCTGCGAAGAGTTCAAGAAGACGGTCAAAGCCACCCTGGGCACGCCCTTCCCCGACGACGCGATGAAGCAGCTCGAAGGCGGCATCAAGGCCGTGTTCCAGTCCTGGATGGGCAAACGCGCCATCGCCTACCGCCAGATTGAAGGCATCCCCCACGAATGGGGTACGGCCGTAAACGTTCAGGCGATGGTCTTCGGCAACATGGGCGATGATTCCGCCACCGGTGTGGCGTTCACGCGCAACCCGGCCAACGGCGAAGACATGTTCTACGGCGAGTGGCTGATCAACGCCCAGGGCGAAGACGTGGTGGCCGGTATCCGCACCCCCCTCCCCCTGAACAAGAAGTCCAAGACCCCCGACCAGACCAAGGTGAAGTCCCTGGAAGAGTTGTGGCCGAAGACCTACAAGGAACTCTTCGACATCCGCTGCAAGCTCGAAAAGCACTACACCGACATGCAGGACATCGAGTTCACGATCGAAAATCGCGAACTGTGGATGCTCCAGACCCGTACCGGCAAGCGCACCGGCCCGGCGGCCATCCGCATGGCCGTGGAAATGGCCGAGCAGAAGCTGATCTCCAAGGAGACGGCCCTCATGCGCGTCGATCCGGAGCAGGTCAACGAACTGCTTCACCCCATGGTCGATCCGAAGGCCGAGAAGAAGGCCACCCTTCTGGCGAAGGGCCTTCCCGCGGGTCCCGGCGGCGGCGTGGGCCAGATCGTCTTCAATTCCGAAGACGCCGAGATCTGGGCCAAGCAGGGTAAGAAGGTCATCCTGGTCCGCAATGAAACCTCCCCCGAAGACGTGCACGGCATGCACGCCTCCTCCGGCATCCTTACCGCCAAGGGCGGCATGACCTCCCACGCGGCCCTCGTGGCCCGCGGCTGGGGCAAGTGCTGCATCGTCGGTTGCGGCGCCCTCCAGATCGATGCCAAGGCCAAGAAAGTCACCATCGGCAAGAAGGTCCTTTCCGAAGGCGACTGGGTCTCCATGAACGGCAGCACCGGCGACCTCTTCGAAGGCGCGCTGGACGTGCTCCCCGCCCAGCCCGATCGCAACCCCTGGTACAAGAAGATCATGGCCTGGGCCGACGCCACCCGCCAGATCAACGTTCGCACCAATTGCGAAACCCCCGGCGACGCCGCCCAGGCCGTGGCCTTCGGCGCCGAAGGTATCGGCCTGGCCCGTACCGAGCACATGTTCTTTGAGCCGGACCGCATCATCCACATGCGCGAGATGATCCTGGCGAACAACGAGAAGGATCGCCGCGCCGCGGTCATGAAGCTCCTTCCCTTCCAGAAGAAGGACTTCCTCGGCATCTTCAAGGCGATGGCCGGCAAGCCTGTCACCGTCCGCCTGCTCGATCCGCCGCTCCACGAGTTCGTCACCCTCTCCCCCGAGCAGGTGCACGATCTGGCGCGCCACATGGGCCTTCAGTACACGGACATCCACAACCGCATCGACCAGCTTCACGAGCTGAACCCCATGCTCGGTCACCGCGGCTGCCGTCTGGGCATCGCCTACCCCGAAATCACCGAGATGCAGGTCACGGCCATTCTCAGCGCCGCCGCCGAGCTGACCGCCAAGGGCGTCAAGGTCTTCCCGGAGATCATGATCCCCCTCGTAGGCCACCAGAACGAGTTCCTGAACCAGGCCGCCATCGTGCGCACGGTCGCGGAGCAGGTCAAGGCGAAGTACAAGCTTAAGAAGCTCGACTACATGGTCGGCACCATGATCGAAATCCCCCGCGCCTGTCTCGTGGCGGACAAGATCGCCGAGCACGCCGAGTTCTTCAGCTTCGGCACCAACGACCTGACCCAGATGGGCTTCGGCTTCTCCCGCGACGACATCGGCGGTTTCCTGCCCTCCTACCTGAAGGAAGAAATCCTTCCGGTGGATCCCTTCCAGGTCCTCGATCAGGAAGGCATCGGCCAGTTGGTCGATTTCGGCGTGACCCGCGGCCGCAGCACCCGCCCCGACCTCAAGGTGGGTATCTGCGGTGAGCACGGCGGCGAGCCGAACTCCGTGAAGTTCTGCCACCGCGTGGGTCTGAACTACGTGAGCTGCAGCCCCTTCCGCGTGCCGATCGCGCGCCTGGCCGCTGCCCAGGCGGCGATTGAGACGCCCCGTGGCGCGGTGAAGGCCGGAAAGGCCAAGGCGGCGGCGAAGCCAAAGGCGAAAGCCAAGAGCAAGGCAAAGGCCAAAGCGAAGAAGTAAGCTCAGGTCCACCTGAATTCGAGGCCCCCGGAACCCGTTCCGGGGGCCTTTTTACTTATAAAATCGATTAAAACCATAAATTTATCCGGATTAGTTGCTATTTTCCGGTTTTTGCTGAATAATTGGGGTGTGATCGGGAGGGGCAGGGGCGAGGCGTGGATCGAGATGTAAACTTATAAAGACCGGAATCATTCCTTTGGCCACATTTCGTATCAAAATTCAACGACCTGGGTTTCCCGTTGTCCTGGGCACACTCAGCGAAGTTCCCCGGATCGCGGGGCGTTCGCCCGAGGCTGATTTTCTCCTCAGAGAGGACTCCGTCAGTCGTCGCCATGCCCAGTTTTACGTCATTGGCGACGAGGCTTTCGTTGAAGACCTGGATTCCAGTAATGGGGTACACGTCAATGGGCAGCGGATCCGAAAGCAGCGGTTGCTACCTTCGGACCGGGTCTCGGTGGGGCCCTACACGATCCACGTTGAACCCGTCAGTGTGTTGCTCAAGACGGTGGCGGCCCACCGTATGGAGTTGCACTACAACGATGTGGGCGCCCTGCACGAGCACATCGTAGACAAAGACCATTCCGCGCTGTCCTTTCTGTACCGCCTTTCCCAGCGACTGTCCACCCAGCGCACCCTGCAGCAACTTCTGGAAACGGTGCTGGATGAGTTGATGGAGGCCCTCCCGGCGGATCGGGGCTTTGTGAAGACGAGCGAAGCGATTGATTCTTCCGGGACGCACTGCGTCTCCCGTTCCCGCCGCGTCGGTCAGTTGCCCCCGCCCATCAGCCAGACGCTGGTGGACCATGTGTTGTGTACCCGCGGCAGCGTGATGACGTCGGATGCGGGGGATGACCAGCGTTTTGATAACTCCGACAGCATCGCGGCCCACCAGATCAAGGCGGCGATTTGCGTTCCCTTGACCAGCCATGACACGGTCTACGGCGTTCTCTATGCCGACGCCAGTGCGGAGCCTATGCCCTTCACCCAGACCCATCTGCAGCTCATGTCCATTGTCGGGCAGGTGGCCGGTGCGGCGGTGGAGAACATGCTGCTGTATGAGAAGCAGATCCACCAGGAGCGACTTGCGGCCATCGGCCAGGCGGTATCCGCAACGAGCCACGACATGCGCAATATCCTCATGGGCATCTCCGGGGGGGCGGAGTTGCTCGAACTGGCGAATCAGAATCAGAACTGGGAGCGCGCGGCCAAGGCCACACGGCTCATCCGCAATTCCCTCCACCGTTTCGAGACGCTGGTGGAGAGTCTGCTTACCTGCGCTCGAAAGACCGATCTGACGCTGGAGGATGTAAATCTCGGGGCCCTCGTGAATGAAGTCGTGGAGTCCGTCGAAGCCGAGGCCGAAAAGCGCAACGTCCGCATCCGCGTCGAGAACCGCCTGATCGAGAAGATTTCGCTCGACACCCAGCAGGTCCACCGGGTGCTGCTGAACCTCCTCAGCAACGCGCTGGACGCCATGACGGCGGGGGGCGTGGTGACGATCGAGGTCGCCGCGGAGGAAGATGCGAACGTGGTGCGGGTGCGCGATACCGGCACCGGTATTCGCCCCGAGGATATGCCCCGGGTGGGTCAGGCCTTCTTCACAACGAAAAAAGGCCAGGGTACGGGTCTCGGCCTCGCCGTCTGCCACCGCGTCATGGAGCAGCACGGGGGGCGCCTTCAGATCGAGAGCGTGCCGGGCGAGGGGACCACGGCTTCCCTCGTGTTCCCCGATCCGGGAAAGGCCACGGCACGTATCAAACGCATGACCGCCTGACCCGCGCGCGCTGATCCGTCGTCGAATCTGATCTGTTCCGCTCGGATCGCCACGTCGCTATTGTCCATTCCATGATCGCCCCCAATAAATCGAATGATTCAGGACTTGCCCAGTTCCGGGTAGAGTTCCTCGCGGCAGGTCGGGCATATGCCGTGGCTGAATTCCGCGTTGGAGCGCTCGCTGATGTAGCGCTCCAGATTCGCCCAGTTACCGTCGTCGTCCCGAATGCGTTTGCAGTTCGCGCAGATGGGGAGGAGGCCGCTGAGCTGTTTCACGGTGGCCAGCGCGGCCTGCAATTCCCGGATCAGCTTCTCCCGTTCCTGCTCGGCCCGGGTGCGCTGGGTGGCGTCCCGGAGGGAGTACAGCAGGGCCGGTTTTCCATCCCAGGGCACCACGGCCACCGTCACATCCACATTGCGCAATTCGCCCGTGGCGCAACGGACAGGCATGGGGCCATAGACGCCATCCACCAGTTCGGCTTCCATCAGTTGGTCCGCCGCATGGTCGGGCAGGAGCCGGGAAAAAGGCGTGCCGATCAAGGCTTCGGGTGGGTAGCCCAGCACCCGGA
Organism: Candidatus Hydrogenedentota bacterium; assembly: GCA_016791475.1. Lineage (NCBI taxonomy): Bacteria > Pseudomonadati > Candidatus Hydrogenedentota > Candidatus Hydrogenedentota bacterium. The sequence goes on along the minus strand of JAEUWI010000038.1, from coordinate 32,274 downwards.
TGGCCGCATCGTTGGCATAGAGTATTTCCTGAGACTCCCCGTCCAGCACCAGGGTCACATCGAGAGTGGCCCGAAACAGCGTTTCCAGATGTCGCTGGGTGAGGGCGGTGCATACCGGTTGCCCGTCCGCCTGCTGAAGGGAGTTGTCAGAAGTCATGGCACGCTCTCCAACCCGATTGTACACCATCCGTCAAGGGGCAAACACCGGGCCGGCCGTTCCTTGTTCCCCGAGCCCCGGCTCAGCCGCGACTGCCGGGAAGGCGCCTGCGAAGAATGCCCAGAAGCTGGTGGGCGTCTTCGAGGCGAAGTATCAGCGCCAGGAGCGGGTAGACCGCCATGGCCACGCCGATGGGAACGAGTACCGAGAGGAGCTCGTGGTGCAGGGAATGATCGGGGAAGCGTGCAAGCAGCAACTGATAGGTGACTCGCGCCGCGGCGCCCATCAGGCCGGCCGCCGCGCCGATCCGCGCGAGAGACCAGACGAAGGCGGCGGTGGTCAGCGAGCCGAACCGCCGTCCGAGCATCCAGTAAAGGCCGAAGAAATTTGCGGCGTAGGACAGGGTCGTGGCGAAAGCCAGCCCCTGATACCCCATGGGCTTCACGAGCAGCAGGATCAACACGATATTCAGCGCCATGCTCAGCGAGGCAATGATCACCGGCGATTTGGTGTCATGGATTGCGAAGAACCCTTGTACCGCGACTTTGACCCAGGTGAAGGCCAGCAGGCCCCAGGCGAGGTAGAACATGGCGTTCGCCGAGTGATGGGCATCCTCTACGCTGAAACCGCCGCCCGGGTGCACGAAGAGCAGACGCATCAGGGGATCGCCCAGCACCAACAGACCCACGAGGGATGGCATTACCAGGAAGGCGGACTGGCGGAAACCGAAGATGAGCGTCTCGCGAATCTCCTTCAGATCGTCGCGCGCGCCCGCCGCAGAGATGGCCGGGAGAATCGAAACGGCCACGGCGATACCGAAGATGGAGAGGGGCAACTGGACCAGCCGGTTGGAGAAATAGAGGTAAGACACGGCTTCGAGCTTATAAGCGAAGAAACTGTCCACCAGTTTGTTCACTTCTCCGGTCGCCTGTCCCACAATCACAGGACCCAGGAGCAAAAAGGCCTTGGCCACGCCGGGGTGCTTCAATTCCAGCGAAGGCAGCCAGACCCCCGTGTGCTTCTTCATCGCGTGAAACATCACTATCACCTGCCCGATGCCACCGAGCCACACGCCGGTTACCAGCGCCCAGACCGGATCGGAGAAGTAGTCCTGGTGAATGAGGCACACCGCAATGAGGGCAATATTCAGAATTACCGGCGACCACGACGCCGTGCCGTAGCGCTTGACTACAAAGAGAGGGCCCATGGCAAAGACGGCCGCGCCGATGAGCAGGAAATAGGGCATGAGCCAGTACATGACCGAGAGGGTCAGGTCCATGTCGACCGTGGTGGAATCACCACCCGTCCATGGGTCCAGTACCGAGAGAATTCCCGGCAGAAGGGGGACCAATACCATGCCCAGGGCGCTCAACACGGCGAACAGGATCAACGTCGCCCCCAGGCATGCGCGTACGAGGCGCTGAAAAGCTTCCTCGCCTTCGGTCTCCCGGCAGCGCGCAAAAAGCGGTACGAAGGCGGCATTGACCGCGCCCTCGCCGAGCATGTCGCGCAGCAGGTTGGGAAATCGGAACGCGAAGAGGAAAATCTCGCGGGAGGCGAAAGGCATATTGGCGACGACCACGTCCCGCACGAGTCCGAGGACGCGGCTGAGCATGGTGCCGCCGGCGAAAATGGCCATGAAGCGGGTAAGTTGACTTCGATTGGAACTCATCAGACCGTCGCCTGCCGATTACGTGTTGCATAGCCCCAGCAGAGGAGCAACAGGGTTGCGACGGGAAGAATGCGACCAAACCAGTCTACGGAGCCCGGAAACAGCATGCGCCCCGCTTCCGGGACGGGAAGAGCGCCCGCCCGCCGGTGCATTTTCGCATCAGAAGGCGACTGGGGGGACTGGGCCACGGCGTAGCCGCCACGCGAATTGACGAAGCCGTCGATGACGGTCAGACGGCCGTAGGCATCAAAGACTCCGGAGATGCCGCTGTTCGCGCATTGGACCAGCGGTAGCCGGTTCTCGATGGCCCGGAAGCGGGCCAGTTCCAATTCCTGCGCCAGCACATTGCTGAGGCCGAACCAGCCGAGATTGGTGATGACCACGAGATAGTCTGCCCCCAGTGCCCGACATTTTGAGGCGAGGGGTGAAAAGAGCACCTCGAAGCAGATGAGCGGGCCCAGCTTTCTGCCACCCGCCTCCAGCACCTTGTGCTCCGCACCCGAAGTCTGGCCACCCGCCGCGCCGAAGCCCTCCATAAAGGACAGCCACGACTCCAGCGGGATATACTCGCCAAAGGGGGCCAGCTTAATCTTGTCGTACCACTCGTAGGTTCCGTCGGGACGCACCAGCACGCTGCTGTTGTACGACTTGCCCCCTTCTTCCCGCACCGCCCCCGCGAAGAGGGGGGTCTGGGTGGAGCCTGCAAAAGCCTGGAGGGCGGAGAGCACGTCGGGCTCGCGAAAGTCGTCCATGATCAATGCTTCCGGCCACACGAACACGTTGGCCGGTTCCCGCCCCAGCACGGCCTCGGTTTGGGCGAAGGCGAGGTCGAGCATTTCGTCCTGAAAGTCCGGGTCCCACTTCATCTGTTGGGAGTAGTTACTCTGATACATTCCCGCGCTGTAAGAAGCGCTCTGCGATGCGGGACGCAGCATTCCGTAGCCCACGCCATGGACCAGAAGGGCCGTGAGTGCGGCGATAGCGGTGGCGCGCCAGCGCCGGGGCGGGGTCGCAATGGCCTGTGCCAGAAGCGCGTTGACCACCACCAGTATGCCCGAGATCAGAATTACCCCGCCCAGCGAGGCCAGTTGGGCAAACCAGAGATCGGGTCCCTGGCTATAGCCCAGCGCGGCCCAGGCGAAGCCCGTGAACAGCCGCGCCTGGAGCCATTCCATGGAAATCCAGCACGCGCCAAAGAGCCACGCCGCCCGCGCTCCCGGCCAACGCCGATTGATCCACGTCCACAGCACCCCCATGAGGGCCCAGTAGCCCGCCAGGGCCACACAGATGCCTTGCTGGCCCACGATTGCCCAGCCACCCGCCCAGAAAATGTTGGCCATGAGCCATTGCAGCGTGATCGTGTGGAAGATCCAGCCCGCCGCAAAGAATTGCGCCGCGGCCTGTCCGGGCGTCTGGTCCAGGCTGCGAGCCAGCAGGGGAATCAACGCGATCCATGCGAGGGGGTACCAATGGAAATTTGGCAACGCCCACGACATGAGCACGCCGGAGGCCAACGCCCAGCCATAACTGCGCAGAAAAACAATCATCGAGGGGAAAGGGCTCCGGAAGGGTGGTTCAGGGTCGCGACGGGGGATTGTGCGAAAAACAGCGCCAACTGATCAAGTTGACGCTGTGATGAAAGCTAAAATGGGTCTTATGGGTCTTATGGGTCTTATGGGTCGCGTCGCTGTCAACTGTCAACTGTCAACTGTCAACTGTCAACTGTCAACCACCGCCTAATACCGCAGCGCTTCCTTTTCCGCGTCGATTCTCTTTTCATTTTCCCAGTCGCCGTTCTTCCAGAATTCCATGGCGCGCAGGCCTTCGGGGGAGAGATTGCGCAGGTCCACCACCGTCGGGGTGACGAATATCAGCAGCGTGTTTTCCAGGGACTCGGTCTCGCGGCTCCGGAAGGGAAATCCGATGACGGGCAAGGTGCCCATGAGGGGAACGCGTGCCTCTTTGCGGCGTGCCACATGGGAGGTCAAACCGCCGGTAACCAGGGTTCGGCCATTGGGAACGTAAACGACGCCCGTTTGCGATCGCTGGGAGAATACGGGCAAGTCCAGGCCTCGAATCTGGTCGAAGCGCAGGGTGTCGGTCACATCCAGTTTCGTGATATTCAGTTTCACGAGGTCGTTGGGCATGATGGTCGGCGTCATTCCCAGGTTTACGCCGATGTTCTTGAATTCCACCTTGAGCGAGGGCGTAGCCGCCAGGAGCGATCCCTGGAAGGGGACTTCGCCGCCCGCGTTGATTTCCGCCGGCATCTTGTCGATGACGAGGAGCTCCGGCTGGGACACGGTGTCCGTATCCTGTCCTTCTTCGAGTCCGCGAAACACGGCTTCGAGCGTCCCTTCATCCGATTCAATCACACTGGCGGTCAGGCCGGCGCCTTCGCGTGTCTGGATGGCGTTGGAAGCGTTCTTGTCCTCGTCGGGGCGGTTGGGTGTTCCCACGCCGGGCACGGGCAGCGTCACCCGCGGGAAATCGGTTACCGGGTCAAAGGTTCCGGTCGCGACACGCGCGACCGAGCCCGATTGCTCGACACCTTCCACGAAACGGGTGTAGTTCAGATTGGCGCCCAACTGGCGCAGGCCGCGCTGGCTCGTCTCCACAATCTTCACCTTCACCTGAACCTGGCGAATGTCTACAGGCGGTGGCGGTGGCGGAGGTGGCGGGGGGGGCGCCGGTTCCGCCGGGGGGGCCGCCGGTGCGGCTTCCGCAGGCGGCGGCGCGGCGGGGGCGGCTTCCGCAGGTGCGGGTGCCGGCGCGGGCGGTGCCGCTTCCGCCGGGGCGGGCGCGGGCGCGGGCGCCGGAGCGGGATCCTGGGCTTGCGTGGCGGCGGCGAAGAGGCCGAGGCCCAGAAGACTTATCCAAATTAAACGGGCCCGTTTCATTCCTTTTCATCCTCCTGAAGCCCCGTCGAAATATCCTCGTCCAGGTTTTCGCCGGTCACCCCTTCCGCAATCCCCTGAGGTATCTGGGTGAGGCCCCTGAGCACGCCGGTGACCACTTCGGTCGGGCGCGTCATGAAACTCTCTTTCTCTTCGGAAGCGGTGGTCTCGTCGTATATGAGCGCGGGCACATCGGCCTTGATCAGGAAGGCCAGTTCACGGCGCGCGTCGGAAGTCTTGTTGTTGCCAATGCTGCTGCTGAGGGGCACGGGTTCCACCGCGAAGGGTACGACACGTTGAATCAGCCCGTTCATGAAGCGGTCGCCCTGGGAGAGCCAGGGCAGGGTGGACAAGTCCTTCTCGTCGGTGTCGCGGTAGAGGCCGCCCAGCATGAGGACCTGCCCATGGCGCACCCATACTTCCGTCTTTATTTCGCGGCTGACGAACTCGGGTACCTGGATGGCGTTGTTCGAATCGCCAAGCAGGCCACCCGACGAACTGTTTTCGTCCAGCGCCACGGTAATGCGCTGGCCCTCTTCTTTGACGGTCGCGATCAGGTTCAGGCGGATGTACGTGTCGCCTCGTGTATTGGGGTCGGCGTCGTCATCCACCACGGCGAGCGCCTGAATCGTCAGGGATACCCCCGTGTCTTTGAAGGCCGTGATGGACACCGGTGTATAGACAAATACCTGCTTGTCCTCGTAGGGGATCTGCTGGGCAGTCTTGATGATGGTCGGGATAGCGTCGTTGGCCGGGGCGACGGGTACCAGGGCGGTGGGCTGGGAAAGGATGAAAGCCCGCCCCTGCTCCACGAGGCCCTGAAGGACCACCTCGATGTCGCCGTACTTGGTGACCAGGCGGTCGAGAAATACGGTGATGCCGCTCGTGGTGCTGGTGGGGAAGGTGATATCCGAAGAGGAAATACTGCCCACGCCGCTGTCCGCGCGGCCATAGGGCTGGGGCTCGGTGCGCTGCTTGAAATAGGCGCTGAGTCCCGTTTCCACATCTTTGCTCGTCTGGAACTCGATGACTTTCACCGAGACCTGAACCTGCTGGGGGGCCTGGGCCGCCACCGGCACGCCAGGCATGGCCAGAAGCAGGGCCGCTATGATGAGTTGTGCGCGCATGGGATCCTTACTGCGAATAGGCGACCGTACACTCGTGTCGATGCACGTTGGCGATATTGTCAAAATGGCTGAAACGCACGCTGAACGCGCGCACCTCGCCGGGTTTCAGACGGCCCAGTTGAACCGTCTGCGTATCGTAGACCTGGCCCGCGATTCCGAAGATGGTCACGGTCACCGATGCGTCCAGCAGGAGCTGATCGCCCCGGTTGACCGTCTGACCGGCCACATTATAATACTCTTCCTGATAGCCGTAGTGATCCGCGCGAAACTGGCCGCTGCGGAACGACTGAACGTTGAACACGGCCAGCGGGGCCGCCGCCGCCTCGCGCCGCGTCACCTCTTCCGGCGTGAGGACAACGTATCCGCCGCCGGGAGCCGGCTCCATCCGCTGTCGGAGGAGGGCGTCATCCTTCAGCGACGGCCAGACCCGAAACACTTTCGCGTAAACCGCCGACGCCTTTTCAAAGTCGCCATCCTGCCAGTAGGTGTCGGCCAGTTCCAGATTGGCCGCGAGTTCTTCGGGGGCGGAGACGCCATCATACCGCGCCACGCGCGCTTCCAGGGCCGAGCGAGCGCTTCCCTTCCGCGCACGCGCGCCCTCTATCCCGCGCAAGTACTCGCGGCACAACGGAGCAAATTCGCCTTCCGGGGCGGCGGCGACGTACTTTCGGAAATAGTCCTCGGCGTAGTAGATGCCTTCAATCTTGTAGTAGGTCAGCCCGAGCAGATAGAGCGCCTCCGTACCCGCGTCGGTGCCGGGATTTTGCGCGGCGATGGCGGTGAGGCGGGGGATCACCCGAGAATGCTCACCCGAGTCGAGCATTCGGCGGGCCTGGGCCAACTCTTGGTCCGCGGTAAGGCTGTTGACCGCCGTTCGCTCCAGCGCGTAGGGGCCTCGTCCATCCCGCAGGCTCTGAGGGCCCGCAATCTGGCAGCCTGAAATCGCAACCAGTCCCGCAGATATCACCGCGAGGAGACAGACGGATTGATCCCCCGGGGTGCGAAGCACGGTCTTCATGATGGGCAGGCCAGCAAATGCGTTACTACTTGAGCTTCTCTAGAACCAGTTCGGTTATGTCGTCGGCGGGAATCGCGGGTTCCATCGTTTCCAGGTAACCATCCGCGACGATCAGGTCGTAGGTCGATTCCTCGCCCACCTCCTTGATCAGTTGCTGGGCTCGTTCGCTGGCTTTGCTGATTAGAATCCAGTACTTGGCCGAACCGCTGACAATTTTCTTCTTCTTGATGGACGAATATTCCGGGGTGGCCTTCACAATTTCCTGATAGTTAACCCGGGCCGGCTTTTCGAATTTTTCCGGCACGCCATAGAAGATTTTCTGCAGATCCTGTTGCTCGGGAGGTATGGAAAGCCCCCACGCCGTAGCCCCAACGGCAATGGCGGTCAAGCACAGCAACCAGTTCGTGTATGTACGAAGTCCCATTTTGGAACGCTTTCTACCCGGCGATGCAGTACAGCCACGCGCTCGGGGGTTGTTATCGTTCTAAAACGTACTAATGGTACGCTTCACGTCCTTTTTGTGTCAATTAAATACCCGCCACGCCCCGGCCCTTGTGGGGTAGCCTCCTGGGCTACCCGCACCGGTAGGCCCGGGCCACTGGTGTACTTCATGCCCCGTAACGCGAAAAAGTTTCCTGAAAACCGGTTTTCTTTTCGGCGCATGCGGGACGCGAGCACCCAGCCTACGCCTTGCGCTCTCCTGAATCAATAATACCACCGAGGGGGGGCCTTGTGACACCCCCGTGGGGCGATTCCAGAGCCGGGTTGGCGGACCACGGGTTGCGGCGCGCTCCCGCCGTCAACGCGGGCGAGCGCGGAATCGTTCACTCGTTGCATCATTCTTGCCGCGGCGGGTACTATACCGGGGCTCAAACAGCAGGATTTTCGCCCCGATCCGGGGGGTAAGGATAGCACCCATGAAGAATTCCGTGTTCACGCTGGCCCTCGGCCTTTCCATCCTCGCCCTGACCGTCGCGCTTAAGGCGCCGGGGCAGGAAGGCGCCGACCAGACCTGGGTCTGGGCCACACCCGAACCGGCGGTTCCGGCGCGCCATCTGTCGCTCGAAGTTACACGGTCAGCAGACGACGGGGCCGGTCAAATTATTCATTTCACAGGGGCTGTGCGGAGCACCCTGGGATACAACAACACCCGTGTGGCGTTGGAGGTGACGGACAGTGCGGGAACGGTGATGAGTTCGGGCGAGCAGGGTCTAAATGTGCTGGCGGGCGCCACGGAGTGCCGGATCGTGTTCGACGCGACCGCCCTGCCCCTGGGGACCTACAAGGCCCGAATCTATCTCTCCCATCCCCAGCTTCTGGACCAGCCGTCTCACACGATCATACTGCGTAAAGTCAATGGTGTGAAGCTTCTGGAGCTGCTCGGGGCCTCGCGGGCGCGTCTCGATGCCCTGGAGAAGGCCCTGGACAAGACCGACAGCAGCGAGGGAAGTCTGCCCTATCTGCGGCTGAAGGCCAGCATCGCGGGGGATGTCTTGCGGAAGGCGGAAGAAAACGGCCAGAAGGGCGAGTGGGAATCGCTGGAGCAGCGCCTCCGCTTCGTGACGCTGCGGCTGGACGCCATACATGGCGGACTGGTCTTCGGTGCGGCGGCGCCCGAGCGTTTACCGGCCGCGGTCCATCCCGCGCTCAACGGGATTGCCATTGAGAACGGCGGATTTTCCGCGCAGGGGACGCCGGTCTTCCTGTTTGGCGGGGCGTTGCCGGCGCTGGACAGCGAGGCGCTGGCTTCACTGCGCCGCTATCAGTTCAACGCCGCCTCGCTGACGCTGGGTCGCGAGGAAAAGCCGGGTACCGTTCAGAATCCGGCGGACCAACTCGGCCGGTTGCGGGATGTGCTGGACGCGGCGGTGGCGCAGAACGTGAGCCTGATGGTGCAGTTGGCGCCGGAGCAACTCACGCCGGAGTTTCTTGCGAGCCACCCCGATGTGAAGCATGAGGGGTACGTGGACATTGCTCGGCCCGAAGTTCGCGAGGACTGGCAGGCCTATCTTGGTCAGGTGCTTCCAGTTCTGAAGGGGCAGCCCATGGTGGCGGGGGTGAGCCTCGCCAGCGATCCGCATTTTCATTTTTCCGGGCTTGACATTCGGGACGGTTTCCTGGAGTTCATCCGTTCCAATTATCCCGATCGGTTGACGCTCAATCGGTCGTGGCGGGCCCATCTTGCGGTTCTGGAGGATATCACCCTTTGGAGCACGGATCCGCTGGATACCTATCAGGCCCATCGCCCCTATCAGTTTGACTGGCAGACCTATCACCAGAGCCTGGGCAACGCCTATTTCGACTGGGCCCGAAATCTGGTGGGCGCTCAACTGCCCGGTACACCCCTGGCGGCGACCATGACCGACGTGGTGTTCGCCAAGGGCGAAACGCGCTACGGCGTGAACCGCGAGCGCCTTGCCGAGTCGCTTCAGATCGCGGCATGCAGCGGCGAAGTGGCGGCCGAGGACCCGATCTATGCCATGGGCTACCCCAAGGCTTCGGCGTACTACACCCTGCTCAAGTCGTTCCAGCCCGGACAGCCCGTGTTCAACCTGAACAAAGTGCTGACGTTGAGTGCGGGACAGACCGGTGAGCGCGGGTTCCGCTTTGCCCATTCGGCGATATGGGAGGGGGCCATGTCCGGCCTGAACGGCGCCACGGTTCCCATGGATTCCCTGTTGTTCCAGCAGCCCGAAGCCCTGGAGGGCTTCGCCACGGCCGCGCTGGATGTCAACCGGCTCGCCCCCATCGTGCGCGCTTTTCAGAATGCGCCCACGGACGTGGGCATTCTGTTCAGCTCGGCCTCCAAGGTGTTTGACGATGGCGAACCCCATCTCGAATCGGCCATCAATGCCTACGACGGCGCGGCCTTTGGCGGCTACAACGTCCGTTTCATTACCGAGGCGCAATGCGTCAACGGCGCGCTGGACGACCTGAAGATCCTGGTGATTCCCAACACGCCGGCCCTCGGCGACGGCGCCTTTCAGAAGATCAGCGCGTTTGTGGAGGCGGGCGGCACGGTCGCGCGCACGGGCGCGCCGATTCCCTACAATGAGCGGGGATTCTCCCGGGGCGACCTGATCCGGAACACGGGGAATACGGTACTCGTTCGCGGATTGAATCTACCGACCGAATACCTTCATGCGATGGATGCCGCCACCGTGCTCGGCGCGCTCCCCCAGATCCCGAGGGCGATCACGGCGCAGGGTTACCCCGTGGAGGGGGTGAAAACGCGGTATGTGGTGCATGAGGGCAGCGCCTATCTGTACATCATCAATCTGCGCAAGGAGCCGGTTTACGTCACGCTGGCGACCCAGGTATCGCGGGGCCGCGACTTGATTCAGGGCCAGGATGTGGAGTTTCCCACCACGCTGGAGCCGCTGGTGCCGCGATTGCTCAAGCTGGCGCCGGAAAACCTGGAAATGACCGTTACGGCGTCGGCGGGTGTTGGCGGCTGAAACCCCGGCGGTGGAGAAGTACCCCCCTGGCGTGTTTCGATCCGACTTTCTTCGAACCGGGCTTCATTTCCGGTGTCTAAAGGCGCATGATCAGGTCGCCGCGTCCAATGCGCGCGATCCGGCAGTGAAAACCATCGCGGACCTCGTTCCGCGTACCGAAGAAGGAGTTTCCCAATGCATAAGCTGCTTTCAGTTGTCGTGATTGCCGCCCTGGCGCTGCCCGCCATGTGCCCGGCCCAGGAAGGCGCGAAAGGGGACAAGCCGGCGCTGAAGCTGGCCGATCCACTGAAGGAATCGGCGAGTCCGGGCGAGTCCACCCTGGCCGATCAGACCGACGTGGCCCTTACGGCCTACAACACGAATCGCGCCCTGGTGCGCGATCGGCGGACGATCAAGCTGCTGCCCGGTGAAATGACCCTGAAATTCATGGATGTGGCGGCGCAGATCATGCCGGAGACGGTGAGCCTGAAGTCGGTCTCCAATCCTGGCGGACTTCAAATCCTGGAACAGAACTACGAATACGATCTGATGACCCAGGCTTCGCTGCTGAACAAGTACGTGGGCAAAAACGTGCGGCTGATCAACAAGTCCAACGACCTTTCCTTCATCGAAGAGACGGCGACGCTGCTCAGCAACAACGACGGCCCGGTCTACCAGATCAACGATGACATCTATCTGGGCCACCCCGGCTCCGTCGTGCTTCCGGAGATTCCCGAGGAGCTCATCGCCAAGCCGTCGCTGATCTGGCTGTTGAACAACGGCGGCACCGATCACGAGGTCGAAGTGACCTATCTCACCAACGGCGTGTCGTGGAAGGCCGACTACGTGGCGACCCTGTCGAAGGACGAAGAGACGATCGACCTGGAAGGCTGGGTAACGCTGACCAATGAATCGGGGGCCCAATACACGAATGCCCAGTTGAAGCTGGTGGCGGGCGACGTGAATGTGGTGCAGAATGCCCCGATGCCCATGATGGCCAAAGCGGGCGCGATGGAGATGGTGGCCTTCGACGCCGCCGCGCCGATGCAGCAGGAGGCCTTTGGCGAGTATCACCTCTATACCCTGCCGCGCCGCACCACCATCAAGCAGAACCAGACCAAGCAAGTGAGTCTGCTTCGGGCGGACGGCGCCGCCGTGACCAAGGTCTATGAGTTTCGCGGGCCTGGCCACTACTACACCCAGCCCACTCCCTCGCAGCCGGAGCATATCAGCGTGACGCTGAAACTGAAGAACGAAGAGGCGAACAAGCTCGGCATGCCCCTGCCCGCGGGCGTCATGCGGGTCTATCAGGAGGATTCGTCCGGCATGCTCCAGTTCACCGGCGAAGACAACGTGAAGCACACGCCGAAGGATGAGGAGATTACCCTGCGCCTGGGCAATGCCTTCGATGTGATGGGCGAGCGCACCCAGACCGATTTCAACGTGGTGGGCGTGAATGTTCACCAGTCCAGCTATAAGATCGTGCTGCGCAATCACAAGGACACGGCTGTTACGGTGGACGTCGTGGAGAGTATTCCCGGCGACTGGAAGATACTCGAGGCATCCCACCCCCACGTGAAGAAAGATGCCCAGACGGCGGTGTTTACGATCCCGGTGCCGGTCGATGGCGAGGTGGAACTGACCTACCAGGCGCAGGTCCGGTTTTAGCCTGGACTAAGGGCTCGCGCGGTTCTCCGGGTCCAATGGGTTGATGGCGTTAGCGCCCGCCCATTGGACCCTTTTTCACAGGTTCCCCTGCGCGACTTGAACCTTGCCTCGCGTTTATTCCGGGTGTGATGGGGCATTCAGGGCGTCTCGGACGGCGACGAGCAGCCCGCGAATCGTGAAGGGCTTTTGCAAGTGAAGGATACCCTTCTCCAGCAGGCCATGCCTGCTGATGACATCGCGCGTGTATCCCGACACATAGAGTACTTTGAGATCGGGGGCGCCGGTCCGCAGGTGGAGATAAAGTTCCTTTCCGTTCATTCCGGGAAGGATCACGTCGGTCACCAGCAGATCGAAGGGAGGCTGGGCGGCGGCGAAAATGTCAATGGCCTTCTGGGGAAGGGGAGCACTGGTGATCTTGTAACCTTCCGCCTGGAGCGTTTCCACGATCAACTGCCGGACGATTTCGTCGTCTTCGACGACCAGAATTCGCTCGGTACCCTTGAGCGACTCGGGAACCGCCTGGATTGGTGAGTTGCCGGTGGCGGCTTCGAGCGCGGCGGGGAAATAGACTTTGAAGGTCGAGCCCTGTCCGGGTTCGCTGTAGACCCAGATGCTGCCGTTGTGCTGCTTGACGATTCCGTACACGGTGGCGAGGCCCAGGCCCGTGCCGCGCCCCACTTCCTTGGTGGTGAAGAAAGGCTCGAAGATTTTCTGCCGCGTCTCGGCGTCCATACCGGTGCCGGTATCGCTTACCGCCAGCATGACATGGGGGCCGGGCGCCACATTGGGGTGGTGCCGGGCGTAGGTCGCGTCCAGTTCCACATCCGCCGTTTCGATCGTGAGAGTGCCGCCATCGGGCATGGCGTCGCGGGCGTTGATGACGAGGTTCAGAATGACCTGCTCGACCTGAACGGCGTCGGCGTACACGGCATGGAGGTCGGGGTTCAGGGCGTTGACAATTTCAACACTCTCGCCCAGCAGGCGGCGGATCATCCCGGTGAAATCGAGTACGACTTCATTGAGATTGAGAACCTCGGGTCGCAGGATCTGCTTGCGGCTGAAGGCCAGAATCTGGGAAATGAGTTTGGCGCCGTGGTTTCCCGCGGTGAGCACATAGCTCAAGTCGCGATGGTACGGGCTGTCCGGGCCGATATCGTTGAGCACCATTTCCGTGAAGCCGCAAACGGCGGCGAGCACGTTGTTCATGTCGTGGGCGATGCCCCCGGCGAGGCTGCCGATGGACTCCAGCTTCTGGGCCTGGTACAGGAGTTCCTCGGTGCGCTTCAGGGCCTCCTCCGCGTTCTTGCGCGCGCTGATGTCGATGCGCGAGCCGACGACTTCTCTCGGGGCCTCATCCGCGCCGCGCAGAAGTCGCCGCTCGTCGTGGATCCACATATAGTGGCCCGCCTTGTGGCGGATTCGGTACTCCAGAGAGACATAATCCTCGCGCAAGAGGCGGGCCTCCCCCTCCGCGATGGTATCCCGTTCGTCGGGGTGCGCCACAAGGGCGAGCCAGTTTGGCCGGAGGCCTTCCGCCGAGGGCCAACCCGTGATGCTCTCAAGATTCTCACTGACCCAGGTGGGCACGAATTCGCCGTCCCGGTAGGCCATCGCATAGATGTTGGTCGGACTGGCCGAGAGTAGATGATCGAGGAGGGTGGTCTTCTCCCGCAGTTCCTTCGTGCGCTGTTCGACCAATTGCTCGAGTTGGCCGTGGAGTCGGGCCCGCTCCAGGGCCAGCCCGGCCTGGTGTCCCACGCCGTGGAAGACTTGGAGTTCCTCCTCCGTGAAGGGGTGCCCCGACGCGTTGACGAGATTCAGGATAGCCGCGGGCTGGGTACCCACCCAGAGGGGGATTGAGGCCTGGGCCCGCGCGGAGAAGTTGGGCACGGCGCAATGGAGCAGGGTTTCGCAATGAAGATCGCCGGCGTTCTGATCCCAGGCGCCGGCGAGGAAGCGCCGCCGGCATTCACATCCCCCGTTCTTTCCGCCGGGCTGCTGGAAGACGGTGTCATTGCCCTTTACGGCGGCGACATGGAGGTCGCGCGGGGGATCGCAGGCGTAAATCCACCCCGCGGCGACGGCGGGGAGCTCCAGGACGCGTTCGAGGACACGAACGAGGACATCGGCTTCCAGGGTACACTGGTTCAAGCCTTCCGCGACGCGGAAGAGTCCGTTCAGGGACTGATTTGAGAGTTCGAGGCTCTTGTTGAGCTGGACGGCCTCCTCGTAGGTGGAGATGAGAAGGTCGAAGATCTGCTGGCGCTCCGCCGTGATGAAGTGCCGCTGCCCGCTCAGGTCGATCTGGATGCCCATCTGGACCTTTTCGCTTTGTCGCAGCGCCTTGTTTGTGAGGATGTAGCTGACGCGCTGCAGGAGGTAGTCGTCGCTGTAGGGTTTTCGTATGAAGTTGTCCGCCCCGCATTCCAGGCCCAGAATAATGTCATGGGGATCGGAGAGGGTCGTGAGGAGGATGATCGGCACCTGGCTCAGCTCGGGATCCTGGCGGAAACTGCGGGCCAGTTCGTAGCCGTTCATCCTGGGCATGATGATATCGGTAATGAGCAGGTCGGGCCGGTTGGCCTGGGCCCTGGCCAGCGCTTCCTCGCCATTGCGTGAAACGTCGGCGACGAAGCCTGCCTGTTCGAGGAGAAACTGGAGTTTGACCGCCTGGGTCGGGCTGTCCTCCGCAATCAGAATATGCCTGCCGGCGTTGGGATAGGTGGTGCCTGTAGCCATGATTGTACTTCCTTCCGGCGTTACGGTTGGGATAACGACGCCAGTGTTGTCGCAATTTTCTGCGGCGGTAATATGTACTGAGCCGCGCCGAGGCGTTTTGCCTCGCCGGGCATCCCATAAATGACGGCGCTTTCTTCATCCTGTGCGAAGGTCAGGGCGCCGATGTCGTTGAGGTGCTTGAGTTCCGCCGCGCCATCGATCCCCATGCCGGAAAGCAGAATGGCGGCGGATCGAAGTCCGTAGACCTCGGCGACGGAACGAAAGAGATAGGAGACGGATGGTGCGAAGCCGTTTTCGGGTTCCGGTGCGCCGAGGCGAAGCCGACCGCACGCGTCGACGCCCATCTGGTGCCCATCGGGCGCGACATAGGCGTGACCCCGCACGAGAAATGCGCCATGGCCCCCGAGCAGCACGGGCCTTCCGCAGGTGTGGGCGAGCCATTCCACGAAGCCCTGGATGAAGCCGCCGGCCATGTGCTGCACGATGAGAATGGGTATGGAGAAGTTCTCCGGCAGGGATTTCAAGAAGGATTGTATGACGACCGGGCCGCCCGTGGACGCGCCCACGGCCACCATATCGATTTGCTTGCGGCTTGCGGGGGCGGTGGGGCGATCCGGCTGGAAGGTGGTGGGGGTCTGTGCGGCGGCCCTGGGCCAACGCCGGACGACGCGAACCTCGGCCATGGCGAGAACGGTCTGCACGAGCTCCGCGGCGGCATATTTGTGATCGGGATGGCCGATCCCCGGCGGCCGTGCGACCACCGCGACCGCGCCGGCCTCCAGGGCGCGAAACGTGGTGGCGACTTCGTCGGTTTTCCAGCTTCCGCTGACGATGATGATGGGGAGGGGGCAGGTCTCCATGATCCTGCGGGTGGTCTCGAAGCCGTTCATCCCGGGCATGTTGATATCCATGGTGACAATGTCCGGGCGGAGCGTGGCGATGGCCTCCAGCGCTTCCCTGCCGTTCGCCGCCGTGCCGGCAATGGTCACGCCCGGGGTGGAGCCGAGGATATAACTCAGCAGCTCCCGGACAACCAGGGTATCATCGACTATCAGGATACTGACCACGTGAAGCCTTTCTAGAGGAGTCGCTTTATCGCTTCGAAGAGATTGCTCTGGTCGAAGCTGCTCTTGACGATGTAGGCATTGGCGCCCGCCTCGATGCCGCGCTCGCGGTCCTCTCGGGACTCGAGGGCGGTGACAAGAATGACGGGAATTGTGCCCAGTTCCCGGTCCGCGCGGATTCGCGCGGTAAGTTCAAAGCCGTTCATGCGTGGCATTTCCACGTCGGAGACGACGATGTCGATTTTGTTGGTGCGGATCGTGGCCCACGCTTCCGCCCCATCGACGGCGGGGAAAACGAAATAGCCGGCTGTTTCCAGGATCGTCTTCAGCAGGGTGCGGGCGGTGATGGAGTCCTCCGCCAGCAGCACGTTGAACGCCCGCCTTTCGGCGGCGGGTTCGGGCGCGGTGGCGCCGCCAGCGCCGCCACCGTGGATGGCGGTATGGATAATGTCGGGGAGGTGCAGGATCGGGACCAGGGCGCCGCCGCCGAGCACGGCCGCACCCGCGATGTGGCGGACGCGGGCGAGTTGTCTTCCCAGGCTTTTTACGAGAACTTCCTGCTCCGCGACAACTTCATCGACCAGCAGGGCCAGGCGGCGGTTTGCGGCTTCGACGACGAGGGCGCAGTGGGGGCGTTCGTCCGCGAGGTCTTTGCGAGACTCCGCCAGGCCCAGAATCCGATTCAGGCGGGCCAGAGCGAGTAGTTCGTCGTTGACGCGGAGGATTTCCTTGCCCTCGGCGCTTTCCAGGGTGCCGGGCCGGACCCGGAGAACCCGGCGGACACTGTGGGTCGGCAGCAAAAAGGTGTGTTCGCCGCACTTCACGAGCACGCCGCGAAAGGTCGCCAGGGTAATGGGGACCCGAAGTGCGATCTCCGCGCCACCGCCCGCGGGCACGGATAATTCCACGGTCCCCCCCAGCCGCTCGACCTTGTTGCGCACGATTGCGAGACCCAGACCCCGCCCCGATACGTCGGTGAGTATGGGGCTTGTGGAGACGCCCGAGTGAAAGGCCAGCACGGCCGGGTCTTCCCGATTCGGCGATGCATCCTCCTCCGGCGCAAGAATTCCAGAGCGCAAGGCGGCCGCGCGCAGGGCTCTGGTGTCGAAACCCCGTCCGTCGTCGCGAATCCTCAGCTCGAAGTAGCGGTTTTCGAGCTGCGCGGCGCGGATGGCTATGCCGCCCCGTGGAGGTTTGTTCTTCTCCCGGCGGGCCGCGGGCGTCTCGATCGCGTGGTCGACGCAATTTCTTACGATATGTACCACCGGCGCGCGAAGCTCTTCGAGGACCCGCCGGTCCACCTCGATGTGTTCGCCTTCCAAGGTGACTTCGATGTCCTTGCCCTGATCCCGGGCGAGGTCGCGCACCAGCTTGGGCATCCCTTCGAGCAAGGTTCCCACGGGCAGCATCAGGGCCTGCTTGAGTTCCGACAGCAGGCTCTCCAGCATGGCGGAAAAGGCCCGCTGGTCGCGATCGGCCTCCCGCGCGGCGGTGGAAAGCCTGTGGACAATCGCCGCGCCGGTGACATCGTCGGTCGCGTCCCGCGCGGGTGCTTCGCGAGTCCACTCCCGCACCAGGCTGCCCAATTGGGCGAGATCGGCGGCGCGCTCCACGGCGGCCAACTTGATGCCGGTGAGTTCTTCGCTGCGGAGCAGAATCGTGTCCATCCGCGCGGCTGGAATGCGGACGGTGTCGGCACGGGGGAGGCGTCCGACCGGTTCGGCGCGGGGTGGAGCGGGTTGGGGGGCTTCGGCGGCCTCCGCCGCGAGGGGAGGGGGGGCCGCGGGTGGTGTTTCCCGCTCGGCGGGCTCCGGTTCAGGTTCCGCATTGAGGGCGATGTCCAGATCGCGGAGGGCATCGCCGGCGTTGTAGCCGCTGGCGCCATCGACGGGATCGATGGCCGCCACCGCCCGCTGGAGCGCGTCGATGGAACGGTGGAGGGCGTCAAAGACCTGCGGTGACGTTGGACGCCGTGCGTGCTTCCAATCGGAGAACACATCCTCCAGCCGGTGGCAGTGCCGCGCGACTTCATTGAGATTCACGGCCCGCGCGGCGCCCTTGAGGCTGTGGGCGTCGCGGAATACGGTTTCGACGGCTTCCGTGTCGTCCGGGTTGGATTCCAGGCGCACGAGGCCCTGCGACATGGCATCAAGCAGCTCCCGCGCCTCCTGTTGGAAGGTCGCCATCAGCCGTTTCAGAAACTCGCGCTCGTTCATACCCATGGGCCCCGCCTTTTGCTCAGTGAACCGCAGTCGCCGGTGTGCCTTTCTCGATCAGCAGGCGCAGGCGTTCGGCGAGCAGCTTCAAATCTTCCGCGGCGCTTTGCGCCTGGCCGGTGCCGGCGGCGTTCTGCTTGCTGGCCTGGCTGATGTTTTCCATGGCCAGGGCGACTTGGTCCATCCCGGCCAGTTGCTGCTGGCTGGATGCGGCGATCTGTGCGGCCGATAAGGCGGAGTCCGCGATGCTCGCCGCAAGCTGCTGGATGGCGGCGCCCACGGTGCCGGCCTGCTGGACGCCGGCATCCACGGCCTTGTTGCCCTGCTCCGCGGCCATGACCGCGGAGCCGGTGGCGCGCTGAACTTCGCCGAGAATGGTCCTCACCTGGGCCGTGGCCAGTTTGGATTGATCCGCCAGGCTCTTCACTTCCTGGGCGACCACGCCGAATCCCCGCCCGTATTCTCCCGCGCGAGCCGCTTCGATCGAGGCATTGACCGCGAGGAGGTTGGTCTGATCCGCCAGGTCGTTTACCGTGGCGATGATTTCGCCTATGGCCTGGCCCTGTTCGCTCAGGCGTATCACGCACTGGGCGATCGTATCCATTTGCTTGCGAATGGCCTGCATCCCGTGGAGCGAGTCGTCCGCGGCTTTCTGCCCGCCATCGGATATTTCCACCGAGCGCTGGGCGATCTGCGAGACGGAGCGGGCCTTGCTGGCGGAGACGGAAGCGGTCTGCTTTACTTCCTCGACGGTGCTGGTCGTTTCGCTGACGGCGGCGGCCGTCTCCGCGGCGCTGGAGGCGACCTGGCGGGTCATGGCGGAGATCTCCGCGGTGGAGCTTGCGAGGCGGCCGATGACGTCGCGCAGCGCCCGAGAAACGGAGCGGGTGGTCCAGATGGAGGTGGCGAGTCCCGTGACGAGGGCGGCGGCGGCCAGAATCAGGAGGAGGGTTACAACCTGGGCGATGGCCTCCTCCAGATGCTTTCTGGAATCCGCCAGTTCGCTGGTGCGGTGGGCGATGAAGGTTTCCACCTGCGTCCGGATCGCGTCGCTTGCGTTGGTGCGCTGGTCGTCCAGTTCGCCGACCGGCGGGCCGACCCCGGCGGCTTCTGAGTTGACGGTCTGTAGCTGCTTTTCCTGAAGATCCCGCCAGAGCCGCGCCCCCGTTTCAATCTCGCCGAGGGTGGAGGTGTCGGCCGGATCGTCCACCATTTTGCCGAGCCCGGCCAGATCGCGGTCAAAGTCCTGGATCGCGCCCTTCCAGGCATCGAGCATGGCGGGATCCCGGTAGAGCAGGTATCCCCGAAACGCCGAGCTCTGCAATTGGGCGTGCATACTCAGGGAAATGGCGCGCTGATGCATTGCCGAGTCCTTGTCGATAAACTCCGAGTAGGCGTCGCGCGCCTCGGTGATGGCCCAGACTCCACCGGCGCTTGCGAGGGTGGAAAGGGCGAGTACGACGACGTACCCGCTGAGTACCCGAGTTCCGATTGTCATGATTCCCGCTCCATTGATCTGCCGGGGCCCACTGTTGGCCCGTTCAGTGCCTGCTCACCGCAACATTGAATGCATAAATATCAGGGCCGGGTCGCGGTCCGGGGTTTGACCCCGAGTGCGCCCGCGACGCCTGCTAGTCGGTTCCGTGATCACGAATGACGATATCCGGGTCGCCCAGAATCCGCCGCGCGTCGAGCACCACGGTTCCGTCTCGGGCCACGCCGAGGAGGTAGTCCCTTCTTCGGCCCGTGAAGGTGGGCAGTTCGTGCTGAAGTTCGCCCGCGGGGAGGCTGCGCACGCCGCGCAGGGTATCCGCCAGAATGCCGAATTCCATTTCCGTGGAGGACAACAGCACGACGTGGTTTATGTCCGAGAGTCCTTTTTCCGGTAAGGAGAAGAATCGCTTCAGGTCCACAAGGGAGATGACGTGGCCGCGCAAGTTCACGATACCCAGGACGAAGGGCGGCGTGCCTGGAATGGGCGTCAACTCGCGCAGGGGGTAAACTTCCCGGACGAATCGGGACTCCACGCCATAGCGCTCGTGGGCCATGGTGAATTCCACGATTTCCAGTCGTGCGCCGGTGTCGGCGTCGCCTCGGGGCCGCCGCGCGAGCTCGCGCGCGCGCCTTTCGAGGATAGCCTGCTCCTCGGGGGGGCCCGGTTCCACGGTCATATCGCCACCTCCCTTTCCATCAGACTTTCTACGATGTCCAGCAGACGGGCGGCGGAGAGTCCGTCGGACTCGGGTACGGACGCCTCCGGGGCGCAACGGCCCAGGAGCCGGATGGTGTTTCGCCAGTGCCGCGCCGCCGTGGCGGCATCGCCCCTGGCGTGGGCAAGCGCCCCGAGCGTGAAATGGGCGATGATGAAGTCGGGGTCGAGATAGAGGGTCTGTCGGAGGGCGTCACCCGCTTCGATATGGAGTCCCCGCTCCCGGAGGACGAGGGCGCGGAGATAGTAGCCCGCGGGGTCCACGCGATCCTCCGCGATGATTCTGTCGCACCAGTCCTGTGCTTCCGCGAGGCGACCCTGATCGGCGCAAATTCGCGCCAGCAGGCGCATCGCCCTTACTCGGGCGGGACTTTCCCCGGTGAAGGTTACCGCGATGTCCCAGGCGGCCTCGTGCTGATGGGCCGCAAAGAGGTCCTCGGCGTTGCTCAGGGCGAACTCTGCGTCCGCGCGGTCCACGGGGGAGGCATTCGGGTTTGCCGCGGGCCGCGCGGGTGGAACAGGGCGGTGGGCAGGCCTCGGGAAGGGCTTCGCAATGGGTGGCGGCACGGGTGTGTGGAGTCGCAGGCCGGATTTCTGGTGGAGGATCGTGCTTTCCCTGTGGACCGGCGCGAACTGAGCTTTGTCCACGAGCGGGAGTTCCGAAGGGGCTACGATGAGCCATCCTTCTTCCGAGATGGCGTCGGCCAGCCGCGCCATGGCGCGGTTGGCCGCCCCGGGCTCGAAATACATGAGCACGTTCCGACAGATCAGCACGTCGATGTTGGAGGTTCCGTTGAGGAGCGAAGGGTAGTCGGAACTTGCCAGATTGAGGGATTCGAAACGAACGGCGGCGCGGACTTCGGGGCGAACCGTGAAACACTTACCGGGGCCGGCTGTGAAATAGCGGGTGTCATTCCAGGCGGAAGTGCCCCGGAAGGACCAGAGGCTGTAGCAGCCCTCCCGCGCCTTCGCCAGGGCGTCGACGTTGATGTCGGTCGCCAGCAGGGATAGGTTCCATCGGGGGAGATCGGGAATGAGGCGGTGGAGGAGAATGGCGAGAGAGTAGGCCTCCTCACCCGTGCAGCACCCGGCGCACCAGAGACGCAGCCCCATCCCACCGGCGCGCTTCTTCTGGATCAAATCGGGAAGCAGCACACTTTCCAAGTATTGGAAGAGGGCCGTATCGCGGAAGAAGTAGGTCTCACTGACGGTCAGATGGGGCGCGAGACGATCAAGCTGCTCGGGGCTCAGTCGTCCCTGGGCGATCCATTCCGTGCAATCGAGCGGGCACCGAAAGCCAAGCGCCGGCGCGGCCGAAGCGATGCCGCGCCGCAGATCGCGCCACCGCGCCGGTGGGAAATGGAGACCGATGGCTTCCGTGAGCCAGGCGCTCGCGCGGGAGAGGAGCTGATCCGTCAGGGGGGCGTTCATGACGTGTGGCCCGCCAGCGCGACGTCGAGGAACTGCTCTTCCTCCAGCGAGAGGAAGCGCTCAAGGTCGTGGATAAGTATCAATCCATCGGGGTCCTGGAGGATACCGCCCAGATGGGGTACGCCCCGCAGGACCTCCGCCGTCGCGGAAAAGTCCTCCGCGCGAAATGGGAAGAGACCCAGAATGGCGTCGGCAATGAGCGCCAGCGAGCGACGGGGTGTGCGGGCGACGATGAAGTAGTCTCCCGACGAGAGGGGACGATCGGGGATGCCCGAACGGCGTCGGACGCTGACGACGGGCATGATGACACCTCGTACATTGACGAGGCCCGCGACGATATCCGGCGCATTGGGCAGGGGGGTGAGCGCGACCGCCCGAGTGACAAAATCGACACAGGCGGCGGAGACGGCAAATCGCCGTGCGTCAACGGAAAAGACTACAGCGCGTTCTGCGTCTTCCATACGGTCCGCTCCTCGATTATCGCAGGCTGCCCAATTGTGTGATACGCCATACACAAGTTTATTTGAATCTATAGACTATATAGATACCGTTGCTACCATAGCATATTCTTCGGCTCATCGCACCAAAAATAATCGAAAATATGCGGGATTTACCCCATTTGCCCTGGTCTGCTTGAATTTTTTCTCGGATAGGGGTCGCGGGCGCAATAGGGAAGTGAAACAAATGCGAAAACCAGAATGAGAAACTTGAACAATTGAATTACGAGGTCCACCCCGCCGGCCAGGGGTGAAATCGCTCGGGGGTACGGAAATACGCTATGATTGGGGAGGTTCGGGCCGGGGCTTCCGTGCCCGGCCGGGATCCGACAACCGCCTCACACTTCTAGAAAGCCGGGGACCCGATGACTGAGCATGCGACGGGGGATACGACCGGAACGCCGAGCGCGTTTCGGCAACTCTTTGGATCGGAGCGTTTTCGCACCACGGGCACCGCTGTGATGGCCCTGATTTGCATCGCGGCCTACGCGGTAATGCGATTGGCGACGGAAGCCTCATCGTCCGTAGTGAATGCGCCCCTGATTCTCTGCCTCATCGTGGGTGGTGTGCCGCAGGTCATCGATCTCTTCAAAAAATTCCTGCGGGGTGAATTCGGCTCCGATCTGCTGGGCGGCATCTCCATTACCACGTCCGTGTTTCTGGGCGAATACCTGGCTGGCGCCATCATCGTGCTGATGTTATCCGGCGGCGAGGCGCTGGAGGCCTATGCTTTGCGCAGCGCCTCCTCCGTGCTGGCGGCTTTGGCGAAGCGCATGCCTTCCATCGCGCACCGGCGCGGGCCGGATGGCATCGCCGACGCCGCACTGGAATCGCTGGAGCCCGGTGATATAGTGGTGGTCTACCCGCACGAGATCTGCCCCGTGGACGGCGATGTGATCGAAGGGCGCGGCGTGATGGATGAATCCTACCTCACGGGCGAGCCCTTTCAGATTACGAAGACGATTGGTTCGTCGGTTATCTCCGGCTCCATCAACGGCGAAGTGGCGTTGACCATTCGCGCGACCCAGCGCGCGGCGGATTCCCGGTATGCCCGGATCATGTCGGTCATGCGCGAGTCCGAGGCGACCCGCCCGCAGATGCGTCGGCTCGGCGATCAACTTGGCGCGGTCTACACGCCGATTGCGGTGGCCGTGGCGCTCCTGGCCTGGGGTTTCAGCGGCGACGCCACGCGCTTTCTCGCCGTGCTCGTCATCGCCACGCCGTGTCCGCTGCTCATCGGGATTCCCGTGGCCATCATCGGCTCCATTTCGCTTTGCGCGCGCCGGGCGATCATCGTGAAGAGTCCCGTGGTGCTGGAGCAGATCGCCAAGTGTCGCACGGCCATTTTCGACAAGACGGGCACACTGACCTACGGCGAGCCCGCGCTGGTTGAACAGATCGTGGCGCCGGGCTTTGACGCGCCTACCGTGCTTGCTCTCGCGGCGGGCCTGGAGCGCTATTCCAAGCACCCGCTGGCCAGCGCGATCCTTAAGGCCGCTGAAAAACTCGGCGGAGAAGACATAGACGCGACAGAAGTAAGCGAGCACCCCGGCCAGGGCCTGCGCGGGAGAGTTTCCGGCCAGGAAGTCTTGATTACCAGCCGAAAGAAGCTCGCCAACATCGCTGTCACTGGCCAGGAGCACATGCCCGGCGCGGGAGAGGGCCTGGAGTGCGTGGTGGCCGTCGGGGGCGCCTTTGCCGCCGTCTATCGCTTCCGCGACGCACCCCGCTCCGACAGCCACTCCTTCATGAAGCACCTCGGCCCGCGTCACCAGTTCAACCGGCTCATGATCGTGTCCGGTGACCGCGAATCCGAAGTTCACTATCTCGCGAAGGAAGTGGGCATTACCGATATCCACGCGCAAAAAAGTCCGGAAGAAAAGCTCGCCATTGTGCGCGACGAGACAAAGCGCGCCAGGACCCTGTACGTCGGGGACGGCATCAACGACGCCCCCGCCATGATGGCCGCCACCGTGGGCCTCGCCATCGGCCAGGGTAGCGATGTGACGGCCGAAGCGGCGGGCGTGGTGGTGATGGACAACTCCCTGCGCAAGATCGACGAGTTCCTCCACATCAGCAAGCGCATGCGGAGCATCGCCCTTCAGACCGCCGTGGGCGGCATGGTGCTCAGCCTCGCGGGTATGGCCTTTGCCTCCGTGGGGATGCTCAGTCCCGTGGAAGGCGCGATATGCCAGGAAGTGATCGACGTGCTCGCCGTGCTCAACGCCCTCCGCGCCGCCTGGCCGCCGAGGACGATGTCGGATATGTAGGAGCGTCATCCGCCTCGCTTTGAAAGGCTACTTTGCCCTTCCAATGGAATCGCGCAAGGCTGGGAGCGCAGGCGTCCCGCCTGCAAAGTGCCGAAGGCACTTCCTAAGTACCGAGCAATCTTCTTATACAAAGTCTATGCACCTTCGGTGCATGATGCAGGCGGGGACGCCTGCGCTCCCAGCCGTGCGAATTCTCTTTGTAAGTTCCAGGAGGTGCCGCGAACGAGAGAATCAAGGGAAATCACTCGCTATCGATTTCCCCCTACTGCTCCAGAGAACGCGCCTCGCAGAACACAATCTCGCCGTCCTCCGCCTCATACTCCACCTCCAGCGGATTGCAGCATATCTCGCAATCATAGACAAAAAGCTGGCCCCGTACGGACACATCCAGGGGTATGGAGAATGTTTGCCAGCAGTGGGGGCAGGTGACGTCGTAGTATTCCATGGCGGCCTCCTGAAGAAAGGCTACCACGAATCGGGGGCCGGAGTCTTCATTCGGGGAGCTACGATTTTGCGACATGGAGATTGCCGAATAAATTGTGGTGGTCACTATGATTAGAAATGCTGTCCACCCGGGGTGCCTACTCCCAGACAAGTACAATTTCGCCAAGGTCGTTTTGTCCCGGACTCAGTTCAAAGTCGACGGGTCCTGTACTAACTCTCGTGCTCGTGCCGTCCCGATTAACATCCTGATAAAATGTGACTGCAAGCCGCGTCGCCGGCAGTTCCGTGTCGACGCTGACCACACCATTGGCATCCGTACGGAGGATGGCCGTCAAGACGTTGTCGAGGTCGAATTCGGCCTCCATTTCCACCGTCTGGTTCGCCAGGGGCTCGCCAGCCGGGTTACGCGCCACCAACAGAATTCGAGCCAGTTGGTACATAACGATGACTTCCTCCGTCGGCGTCTCATCCCATGTGACCGCCAGGGGCTCACTTTGGGCGGGGTAGAATCCATCTCTTCGAAAAGAAATCACGGATAAGTGATCCGGTGGTATGCCGTTCACAACGACGCGTCCATCGGCTCCGGTCTTCGCATCAAGACTGTATCCAAAACCAGATTCGTGGGGATCGAGACCCAGGTGCAAGTGCGCGTCCGCGACCCGCTTGCCGCTACCGTCAAGAAGCAGGAAAGCGCGCGTTCCGGGCTCATCGACTTGCAAATCACATGAAACGATATCGCCCGGACGAACGTTCACTGTAACGGCGTTTGGCGGGACGTCCGTACCCACAAAATCATATGGGGAAAGGTCGTACGTGGGCATCAAGACATAGGTGCTACTGGCGCCGGTGATACTAATCTCATAGGTGCCGTCTGGACCACTCAACGCGGTTGCGTAGCTCGTCAATCCGGAAATCCCGCTTGTCTGGCGAAGATTTTCCGACTGAATAGCGATCAATGGAATTCCCGGAATCGGTTTGCCCGAGGACCTGCCGCGGACCGTGCCGCGCACAATTGCCGGTGTGGTCACGGTGAAATTCAATCGGTAGTCGCGTCCGGGTGTCACCGCCTCAACTCCGGGGCCCTGCGTCAGTATCGTTCCGTCTGTCCCATACACTCCGCTGGTATATTGCTGCCCGGAGTCGACTCTTGCGATTTGGTATCCGCCGTTGAGATCCGTCGTTGCCTTGAATGTCTCGCCTCTCGCTCTGTTGCTCGGGCTGGAGCCGCCGGCAGACGGGTGTCTGGTTTCCAGCGTGCCGTCGAGGCGAACTTCAACCCCGGATACAGCCGCCCCGTCGCTGTCCGTGACCCTGCCGAAGACGGATGCCACCGGAGGATAACGAAGTACCAACTCCCGCTCTGGATTCGCAACAACGTTTGCAAACGAATTCTGGCCGCAGGATTCGCTCCGGGCGCTGAGCGATGCGACACCAGGCCCGTCAATCGCCATTTCGAACTGCCCCCTATCATTCGTGAGCGCCGTCAGCCCTATCGAGTCGCTCATTTTTCCCGACTCATCAACAAACCCCACGAGTTTCAACACGCCGTCATTCACGGGCAATCCGGCGAAACTCAATAGAACGCCGCGGATAGTAACACCGGCTTCCAGGCGCAGTACAAGGTTCTCTCGCGAAACATCGGTATCGTCCAGAGCAAGATGTTTCATCGCGGCCCGGTAACCCGGAGCGCGCGCAGTGATCAACGTCGATCCGGAAAAGCGCACGCCGGCGATAGTAAAGGCGCCGTTCTCGCCGGTATGGCCGTACCAATAATGGCTGCGGTTTCCAAGATACTTCTCGTAGGCCGTCCGGTGTGCATAAAGCAGATCCGCATTTGCATCGGAGGGCGGTTTCGGCAGACCCAGGGCCGCGACACTTACTTCAGCGCCCGGCACTGGGTACCCGGCCGAATCCACAACGGAACCCATGAGCGTGATGTAGTCGCTCGGATTGGAAATCTCAATCGGCTCGATTTCAATTCTCTGTGGCGACGCCGGGGGAAATATTGCCGTTCCCGCGAGGTGTGTTGGTTCAGCAGGGGTGGATATTGCGGTGGCACTAACGGGTATCGACGTATTTCCGGGGACCGTCGCGGCAGGAAGGGTTTCGGTCGAGACAGGTCCAGGCGTCGTAACGTGTGGCCGGATTGCCAGGTATGTACCCGCGGTAAACAGCAGTATTGCGACTCCCGTTAGCACCACCTGTTTCGTAGACATGGCGAGCACTCCCGTTCGTGTCTGCAGTGCATACGTCCCCGCTTCGACAGCGGCCGTTTTCGCGCCGTAGAGCGCGGGTAGCGCGGCGATGACGCCCGCCGTAAAAGCCTTGCCGGGGCGTGTGTCGGCGAGGGTGTCTTCGACGGTGTGCGCGACTTCCGCGCGGAGGAACTTGCGGCCGCGGGAGAGGCGCTGCCTCACGTTGTCCTCACTGAGTTCGAGGGCCTCGGCGATGTCGCGGATGGATTCGCCCTGGCGGTAGAAGAGGATGAGGGGCTCGCGGTAGGTCTCGGGGATCTCGGCGAGGGCGGTCCAGACGAGGTCCGCGCGTTCGCGCTGGTGTTGCGTGATCTCGGGGGATTCAGCGAGGGGCTGCGCGGTCTCGTCGAGGTTTTCCATGGAGACGGTGGGCCGGGCGGCTTGCGTGCGCATCCAGTCGCGGGCGAGGTTTCGGGCGATGCCACAGAGCCAGGCGCTCAGTGATTCGTGCTTCTGCAATGCGCCGAGTTTTTTCCACGCGATGATGAAGGCTTCCTGTGCGAGATCCTCGCTCTGGGCGAGGTTGCCGGTGACGCTGTAGGCCATGGCGCTGACGGCGCCCTGGTAGCGCTCCACAATCTGGCCGAAAGCGCGCTGATCGCCCTGGAGGCTCCGCTGGATGAGTTGCTGGGTATCTGCCGACATTGGGGTGATCCTTCCCGTTGATTCTACCCTTAGTTGGGGGAAAGAAGGGAAAGGTGACAGAGCAGTTGACAGTTGATAGTTGATAGTTGATAGTTCCAATCGCACGGGTTGAGAAAGGGGGGCCGACGGGTGCCACCCTCAAGCGGGGCGGCTCCGCCGCGGGAGCTTGTGGGTGATGGGATTTCGGTCATGGAAGTGCAGCGGGTTATCTTCAAAATTTTATGGCAGAGACGTACCACGGACGTTACAGTGCCGAACTATGTTGCAGTCACCTCACCCACAAGCTTCCCCCGCTTCGCTCCTCTGCTTGAGGGTGGCACCCGTGGTGGTGTGGGTGGCACCCGGCGTGTACTTTGCATCCAAGCGGGCTACGTACGGACGAATGTTATTGGGCTCGAAGCTCATTCGTCGTGTAGTAGGCATCCGCGTGGAGCAGTGGCTGGTCTTCGGTGTTCTTCACGCCCTCGGCGTGGAGTTCGTGGATGTGGTATTGCCGGATGGGGTCGGTGACGAGGCGGACTTCCATGGCGTCGTCACTGAGGGTGGCGGACTGGATGGCGTGGGGCCGGGTGTCGATTTCGGGGCTGCCGTAGCTCCCGTGGTACATCAGGGTGTAGCTGGAGAGTGTGTAGCTGCTCGGATTGGCTGCGCTGGCCGTATCGACCGGCTGGGTGAAGCGCAGGGTGAAGCCGTCGGTGTTGAGGCGCATTTCCTGGATCTCGAAGGGCGTTTTTCCGTTCCAGGTGACGCGGTCGAGGCCGAAGGATTTCTTGCCTACCGAGTTCCAGCCGCGGTTGCTCTCGCCGACGATGAGGGAGCCGTCTTTCGCCCAGGCCATGCGGAGCACGGCGCTCTGAAAGCCTTCCAGGAAGTTGAAGCAGGCCCCCTGGTATTCGCCGTTGACTTGTTCGAGGAACACGCGCGAGATGGCGGCGGTGGTGAAGTCGCCCACGAGGAGTTGTCCGGCGAAGGGGCCGATTTGCTGGTCGTTTTGCACACAGAGAATGTCGGTCGTGCTCATGCCGACTTTCTTGTAGGGGAACCATACGGCGGGCAGGGAGAGCATGGGGAATACGGCCTTGGCCTGGGGCAGAGGTATGCCCGAAGGGATGCTGGCGGGTTTTGCAAAGGGCGCGCCGGGCAGGGCGCAGTGTTTGAGGGATTCCACGTGCCCGTAGAACGCGCCCTTGCGAAGGTGGTGCAGGGAACCGGCGGGAATCCAGTTACCCTGTTGGTCGGTGAAGAATACATCGCCCGCGAGGTTCGCGCCGAGGCCGCAGGGGGAGCGCATGCCCGCGCACTGGGGTTCCATGTGGCCATCGGGGAAGATCTTCACGCCCCAGCCGCGCCAGGCGTCTCGCTCGGGATAGTCGGCTTTGCCCATGCCGATATTGAGCGTCACCCAGAGACTGCCATCTTTATCGGGCACGGCACCGTAGGCGTATTCGTGGTAGTTACCGGTGATGCCCCAGGCACTGGTGACGGAGCGGTACTCGTCGATGAGGTCGTCGCCGTTGGTGTCGCGCAGGTGGGTGAGCTCGCCGCGCTGGACGACGTAGAGTCCGTCGTCTTTGTGGAGTAGGTCGAGGGGTTCATGGAGGGCCTCGGCGATTTTCGTGAAGTTCGCCTGCGCGGGATCGGGATTGTCGAGGAGCCAGACTTCGCCCTTGCGCAGGGCGATGGCAATGCGACCATCGGGCAGGGTCTCCACGGCGCTGGCTTCGAAGGGCACGCCCTCGGGTGTGGGGATCGCCTGGATGGTGTAGGCGGGGTGGTTTTCGGCGTGGGTGGATGGGGGGATGATGACGACCAGGAAAGTGAGCGCAGCCAGGAAAGCCGATGCGTGGATGCTTTGCGCCTTTGCGCCTTTGCGTGCGAAACTGAGAAAAGATGTCACGCAAAGATGCAGAGACGCAGAGAAGAGTTGAGAGAGCGGAGTGCCTGCTCTCGTTCCCAAGCTCTGCTTGGGAATGCAGTCCCCGGAGCTCCGCTCCGCAGGCACCGCGGTCACGTTAACCCACTTGAGCTGTATTTCACGCTTCTGGATGTTACGCTGATCGACCAGCTTATTCGCCGCCGGGTTGTGAAGCAGAGCTTCACGGGCTGCATTCCCAAGCAGAGCTTGGGAACGAGTTCGAGATGAGTGAGTGGTACCCGTGGTGTCTTGACTTACCATGTTATCACCTCTTCAAACGTCGTACCCGCTTCGGTTACTTCAATTGGCGTTGGAGGAGACTCCATTCCCAAGCGCACGTACACGGTCTGCAACGGGCCCTTGAGTTCCAATCGCCTTATGAGTCGAATCGGGTTTTCCGGCGCAGGCCGCAGTGACTCTTCGATGATCACGTCTCCCAATTGATATCGGAAAATGGGCGTTCGTGATTCGTCGAGTCGGTAACCGAGAAAGCGCAAGCGACTCTGATCCCATGGACCCTCGGCGTTCAACGCCACGGCGGGCCCTTCGGGCAGTTTCGCGATGGCCTCGCCCAGGGGCGACACGAAGAGGGTGAAGCGATCGGCCCAGGCGGATTCGGCGTCGATGAAGCGCCCGCGCCAGAGGAGGGCGACGCGGCAGGTTTCGGCGTCGAAGGCATAGTTGAGTCCGCCGGGAAAGCCCACGGCGATGGCGCGGGGTCCGACATCCTGGATGAAGGTGCGGTGGATGATCGGTGCGTCGGTTGGGATGAGTTCGAAGCCGCCCGTGTCCTCCATGCCCTCGGGAAGGCGGGTTTCGTTTACTTCTTTGAGGTAGATCCAGAGCGCTTCAATCTGCTTGACGGCGTCGCCTTTGAAGAGTTCGCTGCTCAGGCTCTTGCCGTTCTCGAAGAAGGCGGGCATGCGGGTCTGGGGGCGGAGCGACGCGGGAGCGAGCATATATTTCATGAACCATTCGGGCTGGAGCCGCGCGGGCACGTGGGCCAGGTCCACCGCGGGGATGCCGAGGGATTTTTGTCCGTTCAAGTTGTGGCAGGTGACGCAACCGAGGCCGGTCGTGCCCATGAGTTCGCGGCCGTATTCGTTGCGGTGGTGATGCTCCAGGCCGGAGACGTTCACGGTGGGCGGATTCGGATCCGCGTCGACCTTGGCGAATGCCTCTACGAGTGTGCCGATGTTGGCCTCGCCGAAGTGGGGCATGCGCGTGGCCATGTAGGGGCGCACGCGACCGCCGTCGGTGAGGATGGTCCGCAGCCATTCGGGCGTGAGCTTCGCGCCCACGCCGGTGAGCGTGGGAGGGAGGCGGCCTTCGTCGCCCAGATCGAGGATTTCAGTTTCGGTGAAATAGAGCGCGCGACCGGGCTCGGGGCCGCCGAGTCCATTGCGCTCGTGGCAGGCATAGCAGTTCAGCGCGAGAAGCGTGTGGTTGATGGTGTCGGCATCCGTGGGGGCGGGCGCGTCGATGGGGATGGCGCGCAGCGCGGTCCGCTGCGCTTCGCTCAGATCGAACCAGGGCAGATTCGGCAGGGGCGCGATTGCGAGGCACCCGGCGTCGGAAAGCGGCTTGCCCGCGAGTGGCGTGGCGGTGGGCCGTGTGGTCGCGCCGCCGATGGTGTGGCAGGAAGCGCAACCGAGGGTTTGGAAGAGTTCCTTGCCGCGCGCGGCTTTGGTTGGGTCAATAGTGGCGGTGGCCGACGCTGAATCACCCTGGGTCATCCACTGGGCAATTTGTCGCGCTTCCTCTTCGCTCAAGGTCATATTCGGCATGCGTGCGCCGGGGCGAATTGCGGCGGGATCGCGGAGGAAGGCCGCGAGCGCCTCGGGCGTGGTCTTCGCGGCGAGATTGGGCAGGGGAACCGATGGCACTTCAATCTTCGGCGTCTCCACGCCGCCGTCTTCCCAGAAGATATCCTCCGGGCCCGCGGTTTGGGCGGATTGCGTGGGTTCGTGGCAGGCGACACAGCCGACGGAATGAAACAGCGCGGCACCCGCTTCCAATTCGGCCTCGGAGATTTGTGTGTCCTTCTCAGCCATCAGCTCGCCCAGGCTCGCGAGATAGTGGGCCAGGGCCTCGCTCGTTTCGGCCCGCGCGGCGGGTTCGAGGGTGGCGAGTAGATCGGGCATGCTGGTGCCGGGCTTGGTGGCGTGGGGGGCGGCGATGAAGGCTTGGAGATAATCGAGACGCATCCGCGCGCCCGCATTGTCGAGGATTGGGGCCGCGTGGGGCGGGAATGCGGATTGCATGGGCGCGATCTCGCCGTGGCACGCGCCGCACTTGAGCTCGTTGTAGAGCAGGAGGCCGGGGGAGACGCCGCTATCGGGGGAGGCTGCGAATCGCTCGAAGCCGGGGACCATGGGGGATGAGAAGGCTGAAGTCTGAAGGATGAAGGCTGAAAGGAGTGCCCATTGCCGTAGCGGTTTTATCAGACGGATTGGACGGATAGGACCGATCTGATCGGGGGATATCTGGAGTTGAGTGAGCCAGTGCAACAAGACAATCTCCGACAAGTACGTTTTTCAGCCTTCAGCCTTCAGCCTTCAGCCTTCAGCCTTCAGCCTTCAGCCTTCAGCCTTCAGCCTTCAGCCTTCAGCC